>JBDSBS010000187.1:0-4688 GCA_039921435.1 Planctomycetota bacterium
GAACGGGACCAGGTCGTCTGTTGCCGGTCCGTCTTTCGCTCGACCGGCCTCAGTGTCGGGCCCGAGTACGTGCGCTACGAGATCCACGCCGTCGTCGATGGCGTGCCGATGGTCTTCAGCGACGATCCGGCGGTCGCCAACCTGCCCGCTCAATCTGGCGCCCCGCTGCGCGCGCTGTTCCAGGGCGCCCAATTGGATCTGACGTCGGCACAGGTCCTCGAGGTGGGGCCGTGGCGACCCGCAGCGCGCAGTACTGCTGCCGAGACCGGCATCGCCTCCGATGGCCTGAACGGCTACCGCTTCATGCTGCTCGTCGATCGCAGCGTCGCCCAGACGGTGCTCGTCGACAAGGTCGTGGTGGTCTGGCTGCAGTGAGCCTTGGTGCCCAGAATCGTGGAGGCATTCACGATTCTCGGACCAGCGGCTCACGTTTGGGTTGCGGGCCAACCCCGCGTTGGGTGTCTGGCAACGGCCATGACATCGCGCCGGGCGCATTTGGCCGCCATCGCAGTGCGATCCCTGATGTCGCTGTGCCCACGTCTCGGGTAGCCTGCGCGGAGAATGCGCGCACTCGACCCCACTGACAAATCCACGGGCACGGACCGCTCCAACGAGACGACCGCGGCCGGTATCTCATGGCTCGGGTTCGCCCGCTGCCGAACGCCCTTTCAGATGCGTTGGCCCTCGGTCTTCGACCTCCGGCTCTGTGACGACCACTACGAGCCAGCAGCGCGTGCTTCGTTACAGGTTCGTTCGGTGCTCGACGTCGGCGCGACGGACCGACTGCACGAACCGAAGGCGCGCGCGATGTGGAAAGGAGTCGACTATCGCAGCCTCGACATCGACCGAACCAACAAGCACGACTACCACGACTTCGCCGAAGTCGATCGACAGTTCGATCTCGTGACGCTCATCGAAGTGGCTGAGCACGTGCCGCCGAAGGTCGCGGTCGAATTGATGGCGAGCTGTTTTCGGGCGTGCCGCAGTGGTGGCTACGTGCTGGCGAGCGTGCCTAATGTCTTCACGCCGGGCATCCAGCACGAGTGGACGCACATTGCCGCACTGCACTACATGGACATCGCCGGACTGGTCGCGTGGTCGGGCTTCGAAGTGGTCGACATGGCGCGTGTCTATATTGCAGGGAAGCGGCAGCGGTTCTTGCACACGCGGCTGTTGCACCTGCTGCACCGGGCCATGGCCGTCGACTATGCGCAGTCGATCGTCGTGCTCGGACGCAAGTCGTAGTCTGTCGCCAGCGGCGTTGCCGACTAGTTGGGCTCGTCGGCGTAGTGGATGCGGAAGACACGGAACGGCGGACCTGTCAGGCCTCCCCACCACGTGCTCGTGCGCTTGCTCTCGAATACCAGTTCGAACCCGCGCACGCTGGGCGCACCGGCCGCCGTCTTGGCCCACAACGTAGTCTGCACCGACGCGTCGAGGTCGATGCGCGTTCGGTCACCTTCGTGCACCACCTGACCGAGCTTCGTTCGGCCTGCGACCACCACGTGGTACTGCAGCAAGAACGACGGGTCGCCGTTCCGCACCCACCAGCGGCACCGGCAGCGGCGTAGGATCTCGAGCGCTTGTTCGGGCGTCTGGCTGCACAGCACGTCGAAGCTGTCGCGGATGCCGTCGATGCGTCGTTGGTAGCTAGAGGCGACGATCGGCTTCTCGGTGTCGTACAGCAGGTAGTGCCCGAGGTCCCATGGCGCCATCACTGTCACGCGTTCGCCCTCCGTTGGCGACCGCGGCGAGAAGGCGAGATCTTGCAAGGCGGCCACGACCTCACGGCGGTCGGCGCTGGCCAGCGCATCCTCGGCCGAAGGCGGCGTGAAGGTCAGCGTCAGCATGTGCCAGATGGCGTGACCGGCGAGCAGCAATCCCATCGTCCAGCGCGTGCGCCGCATCGCCTCGGTGCCGAGGTGGAGCCACCGCCCGATCCACTCCAGGCCGGCTGCGCCGCCGGCCACCAGCAGGAGCGCCCACGGGATCGCGAACAGATGCGACAGCTTGACCTGGTCGAGCACGAGCGCGCCCAAGCAGACCGCTGGCACCGCGATGCCGGCGCGTTGGCTCAACGGCAGGCAACGCCCGAACAGAAGGGCTGTGAGGCACAGCGGTGCCAGGAACACGGTGCCGCCGAAGACGAGGCGCGCCAGGTCGGTGCCAGAGGCGAACAGCGCCTTGTACTCGGCGACGCAGGCCGTGGCGAAGCCGGACATCGCACGCGCCGCGAGCAACTGTTCGCCGAGCCCTTCGCGCAGTGCTGGCACCAACAGGAACGGCGCCGCGGCGAGTGCTGCCGCCACTGCTGCGGCAAGTGGCATCGCGACGGCGGGCCGCGGGAAATGACGATCGAAGACGCGCGTCAGGCCCAGGAAGCCAATCAGCGCGAGGCTGGCCGCTCCCTGAAAGCACGAGATGCGATCCCATTGCAGCGTCAGGGCGCCCCCGCTTTCGACGAGTTGTCCGGTCACGGTGACCGCGGCACAGGCAGAAGCGCAGAGCAACAATGCGGGTAGTCGTCGCTGCACCGTGGCGCGGTCACACAGGCTCAGCGAGACGAGCATCATCAGGGCCACGATGACGAGCAGCACCATCGACTCGGCATTGACCCACAAGCTGAGTCCGAGTGCCGCACCTGTGAGCAGGGCCAACACGTTGCCACCGTTGCCAGCGACCAACACCAGGCAACCGAGCAACGAAACGACGGCACACAGGTCTTGCAGGGTCTGGTGGTCGCCGTTGCCGAGTCGCGTGACTTCGATCGCCGGAGCCGAGACGGCGTACAAGAGCGCGGCGAGCGCAGCTCTTGGTGGCGCGAGCAGCCGCCGCACCAGCAGCGCGAACGCGAGCACGGCCAGTCCGCCGAGCACGGGCCCCGCCAGGGCGGCACCGGTCTCGTAGCGTCGCGCGTTCGGGTGGATGCGCGGTGCGATGGCATCCAGCGCCCGGATCACCCAGTCCATCGACAGCGTCCACTGCAGGACCGTTCCTTCGGGAAAGCCATCGCGTGGCTCGACGGACGGATACTCGGTCGCCGTGTCCAAGTCGTGCAGTCGCACCAGGCGGCGCACCGTGTCGGCGTCGATGAAGTGGATGCCGGCCGGGCTCGTGGTGATCACGGCTGGGTGCACGCGCAAGGCGACCGAGCCGATCACCAGCAGCAAGAGCGCAAACAACTTGGTCAGGGATCGAGTGCTCGCGCGCATTCGGGCACAGTCGAACACACCGGGAGCACCGCGGCCACATGTGTGCCAGGGTTCAGGCGAGCTGGCGGTCGGTTTGCGGGTTCACGTCGCCTCGCTGTCGTCTCTGTCGGGGCCCCACGTTGCGGTCGCGGCGGTTCGCCGGGATCATGACAACAACCGGCAAGCCCGGTCAGGAGACCATGCCCCGATTGCTCTTCGTCTGGTTGTGCCCGCTCGCCATTGCGCAGTCGTTCGAACCGCCGTCGTCCGGATTGTTGCCGGCGAACGAGGTCACGAGACGCCCCGCCGTGAGCGCGGACTTCGACGGCGACGGCGACATCGACGTGTTCGCCGAGCGGCTCTTCTACATTGGCCAGCTGCATCGCAATGACGGCGAGGGCAGGTTCGTCCCCGAGCTCGCTCCAGCGTTGTTGATCCTGAGCAGCTACTACTCGGTGAGCTACGCCGCGGGCGACATCGACGCCGATGGCGATGTCGATGTGGTCGTCGGCACCCAAGGTCAGGGCGGGCAGTGTGGGGCCAACAACCTGATCCTGCGCAACGACGGAATGGGTGCCTTCACCGTGCAGCCGCTGACCAGTGCACTCGACCAGACCCAACACGTGCTGCTCGTCGACATCGACGGCGACGCGGATCTCGACGTCGTCTGCAGCAACTGGGGCTCGTCGCTCTGGTGCTCGATCCAGAGCGTGTCCGTGCTGCGCAACAACGGCAGCGGCGTCTTCGCCAACGTCACGACGACGGCGCTGCCCGGAGGCCTCATGCAGCAGTGGCGCTCGGTCGCGCTCGACGTGCAGGGCGACGGCTTCGTCGACCTCGTTTTCGAGGGGTCGGCGTTGTCGGTGTGGGTCGGCTACGGCACGGGGATCTACTCGCCCGCGCCCGGCCTGTTGCCGTGGTCGTTGACCAACTTGCGGTGCGCCGATCTCGACGGCGATGGCGACCGCGACCTGTTCGGCATCGAGAACGGCGCCGTGCGCTTCCTGCGCAACGACGGTGCCGGCGTCTTCACGCCATACGGCGGTCCGGCGGCACCTGCCGGTGCGTACCTCGTCGAAGCAGGCGATGTCGACGGCGATGGCGACCTGGACGTCGTCGTCGGGTTCGGTTCCTACCCAGCACCCCCGGCGACGCGCCAGTGGCGACACGATGCGGGCTTCGTCTTCACCGATGTCACGGCCACGCACCTGCCCTCTGCCGCCGGCTCGCCGGCCAGTGTGCTTTTCCTCGACTGCGACAATGACGGCGACCTCGATGCCTTCCTCAACCAGCACGGCCTGCTGCTCAACGACGGCACCGGTCGACTGCTGCGGCTCGAACCGTGGCCGATCGGGGCGACTCGACACGGCCAAGCCGTGGACCTCGATGGCGATTCTCATCTCGACGTGGTTGGCTTCGCGCCGGCGGGCCAATACGCGACGCTCGCCTGGTGGCGCAACGACGGCGCGGGCCAGCTGCCGTTCGCCGGCACGATCT
>JBDSBS010000188.1:0-11401 GCA_039921435.1 Planctomycetota bacterium
CTAGGTCGCGGGTTCGCAGCGCATTGAAGCGCGTCAGATTGCCGGCGTCGCCGTCCGCTAGGCCGAGACCGGCCGCGAAGCGGTCGGGGTTGCCGAGCAGTTCGCTGTTGACGGCGATGTCGGCGGCAGTCGAGCCGAGGAAAAAAACGTTCGTGCCCGTGGCGACGAGCAGGTCGCTCGTGTCGCTGTCGGCGAGCGCATCGAGTTCGAAGACATTGCCGTCGGTCTTGGAGATGCTGCCAGGACCGAACGACACCTTGATCCCGTTGCCGATGTCGATCGGCGTGCCCGGTTCGTAGCCACGACCGACGCTGACCGTCGTGACGAGGTTGCCTGCGCGATCGAGCACCTTGACGCGCAGGTCCTGGGTCTGCCCGATGCTGCCGTCGCTCCCGGGCATGAACACGTATTGCTCGTTGGTCGAGCCCGAGTAGGTGCCTTCGATCGCGACCCTGACTGCACCGTCGCGCCCGGTGACCACGGCGGTCGACAGGCCAAGCGATCCCAGGGCCGTGCCGGCGCCGACGTTCGTGAGCTTCAGTTGCGAGCTCGCCGCACCCTGGGCGCTCTGCAGCACTAGCCGGCCGCCGACCTTGGAAGCGGTGCCGGCCGAGCCGAGGTCGGTGTTGATGGCGGCGACCAGTTCGTCGACCGTGGCGGCCGCTGGATTGGCAAACTCGCTGGCGGCTAGGCTCACCGTCGTCGTGACCGGCGACGTTGCGGTGCCCGTCTGTACCGTGAAGCTCACCGGGAAGGTCTGCCCCGAGAGGTCGAACGGGCCCGCCGACTGGCTGCCGATCGAGGGCTTGTTGCCGCCGAACGTGCCCGCGCCATCCGGGTTGGGATCGATTCGCGGCGAGAAGTCGAAGCCGTAACCGGCGTCGGCAGAGATGCGCAGGCGGCCCGTCGGGTCGACACTGGCCGTCAGGTGGTCGATGTTGTTGATGGCACCGGCGACGTCGCGCAGGGACATCGTCTTTGGGTCGATGCGCACGCGCGTGCGGTCCATGTCCTTGGTCGCCTTGTCAGTGACCGACACGAACAGTTCCCCGTCCTGCACCGCGAAGGGGAAGCCCGACTGGGACAACAGCTCGTCGCCGCGATCGCCATCGCCGTCGCCGTCCACCGCGCCGTAGGCCGAAGTCAACGACTGGAACGGTCCCGAAGCAGGCATGCCGGTCGTGTGCAGGCGGTTCCATTCGAGAATCGTGCTGCGCGCGAGTTCGTCGATGCGGCTCGTGAGGCCGGGCAGAGCGCCGGTCTCCTGTTGCAGCAGCGCGGCGATGCGGCCTTCTTTGATCGTCACGGGCGCCGCGCTGCGACCGACGGTCACCTTTGTTTTGCCGGTGCCGTCCTTGCCGACGTCGAGCGACGAAGCGCGAGTTCCAGAGACGAGCAGGTGGCCGCCGACGAGCAGGTCGACGCTGCCCGATTCGCGTTCGATGGCGCGCACGTCGAGCACCTTGCCGAGCTCCTTGATGTGCTGGGCGCGCGTGTCGCGCAGGTCGTTGGCCTGCGCGCCCGATGCTTCGGCGGCGATGATCTCACCGTTGAGGTCGGCGATCGCTCCGACGCGTTGGTTGACGAGTCGCGTGAGACCGCGCACTTCGTCGAACGTGCTGCTGCCGAGTTCGGAGAAGCGCTGGGAAATGAGCCGGAAGCCCTGGCTCAGCGCGCTCCCCGCTTGCACGACGCCACCGCGCAGGGCGCGATCGGCTGGGTCGGTGCGCAGCTTGTCGACGGCGCCAAACAGGTCTTGCAGCTGGTTGGACAAGCCGCCATCCGGTTCGCCGAGAACGCTCTCGATTTCGCGATAGCGGGACTGGTCGACCTCGGCCGAACCCACCAACCCCAGTTGCATCTGCAGTCGACGTTCGAGCCCGTCGTCGGTCATGCGCGAGATGCCGCGCACGTCGACGCCGGTGCCGATCTGGTAGCCTCCGGCGACGCCGAAGGGCAGAGACGACGCGAGGTCGACGCGCTGCCGCGAGTACCCGAGAGTGTTGGCGTTGGCAACGTTGTTGCCCGATGTCTGCATGCCTAGACGCGCTGCCGTCAACGCCCGCAATCCTGCACCTAGTCCGAAACCGAAGCTCATGGTGTCCTCCCTGCTACTCGAATCCTGTCTACTCAGATCGCAGTCTGATCACTGCTGTCAGATCCTGCCGTCGACGAGTGTGCCTTCCCGGTTGCCGAGCGCGCCCTGACGGCGCGCTTGGCGGTCGTAGCCGGGCCTTCCTGAAGCACCTTTCAGATCGCCGACATGGCCCGCGAGACTCTGTTGCACGCGTTGGCTGAAGCGCAGCAAGCGCTGTCCGACCGTCACCTCGGTGCGAACCGCCTTGGCGAGTGCTGTCGCCGCTTCCGCGGCTTCGCGCAGCGAACGCGCTGCTTCGGGGGCCAGGGCCTCGGCGATGCGAGTGACGTTGACGTGCAAGTCCGTTGCAGCATGGCCGGGCGGGTGCGGCAGGAACCTGCCGATGGCCGCCGTCAATTCGCGTTGCAGCGCTTCCTCGCGGGCCAGTGCCTGCGCGAGTTGTTCGAGCTCGGGCGAAGGAGCGAGCGTCTTTGGTCGCGCGGAGATCCACGCGGTGCGACGCTCCTTCAGGCATCGCAGCAGATTCTGCTGCAGCTCCGCGGTCGCGCGGAACGACTGCTCGAGTCGTCGTGTGTGCTCAGAGAATGCCATCGAACCCTCCCTTGCCGCGAGGCGGCGTGCCAGTGAGTACCTTCTGCATGGCGGCGGTTGCGGTGCGCGCCTTGTCGGCTGCGTCGTCGACGCGTTTGCTGCGCTTGTCGATCGCACCGGCTCGCTCGAAGTCGGTCATGAGCGACTGCTTGATACCGATGTGGCCGGACTGACCGATCTGGTCGGCGAGGTTCTGGTCGAACCAGTCGCCATAGGTGTCGGCGCCAGGACCTTCGCCGAACATGCCGCCAGTGCCCAGCGAGGCCGTCTGGCGCAGGCTGCTGACCATCGTGCGCACGAACACCGACTCGAACTGCAGGGCGACCTTCTCCGCGCGCAGCCGTTCCTTTTGGGCCGGCGTGCTCGGCCGCATCGACATCGTCTCGATCTTGAGCGAGTCCATCAGCGCACCTCGAGCGTCGCGTGCAGGAAGCCACCTTGGTCGAGCGCCTGGAACACGAGAACGAGCTGGGCCGGGGTCATGCCGAGTGCCTTGAGATTCTGCAGCAGGTCGGCGACGGTGGCGCCGCCACCGACGCGCTGCAGGTCGGTGTTGTTGTTCTGCACCTCGATGCGCGTTCGCCCGACGCGTTCGGTGTTGCCGCGCGCGAGTGGGTTTGGCTGCGAGACTTCGTCTTCGTCGACGATGGCGATCGTCAGATCGCTGAGACCGACGACGCACGGGCTGATGAGCACACCTTCGCCGGCCAGCACGGTGCCGCTGACCTGGTCGATCAAGACCTTGGTCGGGTTCTCGACGGGCACGCGCACGTTGCCGACGAGGTTCAGGATGCGCAGGGCGTTCTCGTTGGTGCGGTCGGCATCGGACAGCTCGATGCGTACGAGGGCTGGATCGACGGCGCTGACCTGCGCCTGTGAACCGTCGAGCGCGGTGCGAACCCCGGCGGCGATGGACATGGCGTTGAACGGGCACGGGTTGAGCACCTGCAGCTCGAGGCTGCCCGACTCGCTGAAGAACGAAGTGGCCTCTTCGCGCACGACGAGGCCGCCGTTGTGCAGCCACGCGGATGCACTCGGGTTCTTCGACACCGACGCAGTCTGACCCGATGCACTGAAGCCAGCGACGATCAGGGCGCCCTGCGCGACGACGTAGGTCTGGCCGTCGACGCCCTTCAATTCGGCGCGCAACAGCTCGCCGCCGCGCAGCGACTTGGCGTCGCTGAGCACCTCGATCTTGACGTCGAGCGCAGCGCCCTGCTTGGCGAAGGGTGGCAGCGAGCACGTCAGCGACACCAATGCGGTCGTGCCGCCGACCACGTCGGCGATCGAGAGATTGAGCCCGAGTTGGCGCACGACGTTGAGGATCGCCTGGCGAGTGCCGCGATCGCTCGAGCCTGTGTCGGCCAGGCCGGTCACGAGGCCGATGCCGATCAGCTGGTGCGGCATGCTGTTGTGCAGCCGCGTGATGTTGCGAATGCGCGGCGACAGAACGGTCTCGCCGAGGCCGTTCTGCAGCACGGGAAGTGCCTGTACGGAGACTTCTGGCGACGGGAGCTCTGGCGCTGGAGTCGTCGGTGTCGTCGTCGGTGTCGTCGGCGGTAGCGTCGTCGTCGTCGGCGTCGTCGGCGGCAGCGGCAGCGGATCCTGTGCTAGGGCGCAGGTCACCGAGACGAGGCAGGCAATGATTCGAGAGTGATGCATGGGGAGTCGGCTCAGAAGGGCCAAGCAGCCCAAATCAAGGTGTCGAACAGCTGTCCGATCGGACCCTTGGTGACTTGGCGCGTGTTGGCGCCGTCGCCGGCAATGGCGATGCGGGCATCGGCGACCTGCGCGCTGCCCACGGTGTTGTTGGACGTGACGTCGAGCGGGCGCACGACGCCGCTGACGCGCAAGGTGCGCGTCTCGTCGTTGACGGTCACGCTCCGCGTGCCGGCGATGACGAGGTTGCCGTTCGGTTGCACGTCGACGACGACGACGGCGATGTTGGCTCGCACGTCGGAGCCCGAGTTCTGCTTGGCCTCGCCGTTGAAGGCCTGCTCCTTGCGAACCTCGAGTTTCGGCAGCACGCCGTTCGCGAACGTCTTGTCGCTGAGGCTGAAGGCCTCGAGGCGAGTCGCGAGCGAAGTGTCGTTCTTGCGTTCGACCTTGTCCTCGCTCTTGACGCTGTGTTGTTCTTGGATCGTGACGGTGAGAATGTCGCCGACGTTGCGAGCGCGCAGATCGGCGATGACGGCGATGTTGACGCCCGAGCGAACGTACGGATTCTGCGCCGCGACGCCGGCCGCGAACGCAAGCAGCAGCGGAACGATCAGTAGATGTCTCATGGTGGAGCTCACTGTTGCACGACGACGAGGCCGGGGGCGGTCACGATGCCGGTCATCGTGCTGCGGGATTGCAGGTTGGTGAGCGTGATGCGACCGGCGAGAGGAGCGTCGTGGTTGGCCATGGCCCGAGCCGTGATCTTGACCCGCCCGCTCGTCAGCACGACGGTGACGACATCGCCGCGATGGATGAGTGACGGTGGCGCCGTGTCGCCGAGCGTGAGGCGTTGGCCGGCTTGCAGGTTGCGCGCCGCGACCTGGCCTTCGATCTGCGGCATCGTGTCGAGGAACAAGCCGGTGATCTGGTCCATCGCCTCGCGAGTCAAGGTGAGATTGTCGGGCCCGAGTGGTGTGCCGGCGCGAATGGTCGCGGCGGTCTTGAGCACGGTGTGGTAGCGCTGCAGCTTGAACTGCACGGGAAACTTCTTGTGCGTCTCCCCATCGACGAGGATCTCGATGTCGACGACCGCGGCGTTGGGACCGAGTCGCGGACCGCGCGCGCGGGCTCGGATCTCCTGACTCGTGTGCCCGGGTGGTGCTTGCAGTTGGCGCAGGCGGGTGGGTGGTTCGAACTCGATGTCGCCGCCCTCGACGGCGATCTGCGCCTGCAGAGCGGCCGTCGCGGCTTCGAGCATCTCGCCGATCGAAACCTCGACCGAGATCGACTGCACGATGATCTCCGTGGCGCCCGTGAACTTGAGCAGCGACACGTTCTGGCCGGCCGCGGCGAGCGCCTGCACGATCTCCGTGCGACCGATGGTGCGCGTGAAGCCATGGATGGGAGCCGGCCCGAACTTGACCTGCGCCAGGGCCAGTGCTGGTCCGTCGATCGGCGAGATCTCGCAGAGTTCGCCGATGGTGACGTGCAGCCCGCGAACGGCAACGGTTGGCTTGAGCCGGACCTCGACACCCTCGGGGCCGTTCTTGCCGTCGCCGCTCGTGGCGATGGCGAAGCAGAACATGATCGATGAAAGTAACTGCATGACTCCTCCTGGGTGGTAGCGGCTCGATAGCCCTGAAGTTCGGTGCTGTGCCAGATCAGCGACAGGTCGGTTCGGCGACAGGCCAGATCAGCGAGACAGGTTGGTGGCCGTCGACAGCATCTGGTCGCTGGCTTGGATGGCGCGGCTGTTCACCTCGTAGGCGCGCTGCGCGACGATGAGGTTGACGAGCTCGTTGACGATCTGCACGTTCGAACGCTCGACGAAGCCCTGCTTCAAGAGGCCGAGGCCCGAAGCGCCAGGCGTGCTCGTGATCGGTGCACCGGAGGCCTCGGTGGGGCGCAGGACGTTGGCGCCGACCGCGAGCATGCCCGACGGATTGACGAAGCGGTGGATGGTGACCTGGCCGAACGACGTCGCCGTGTCGGGACTGCCGGCGGTGCGGCCGCTGACGCGACCCTCGGGGTCGATGGAGATCTCGAGGGTGTCGCTTGGCACCGAGATTTCGGGCAGCAGCACGTTGCCGTTGCCCGACACGAGCTTGCCGTCGGCGTTCAGGTGGAACCCGCCGTCGCGCGTGTAACCGGTCGAACCGTCGGGCAGCGTGACCGCGAAGAAGCCCTCGCCGTCGATTGCGATGTCGAGATTGCGCTCCGTGATCTCGAGCGTGCCGGTCGTGAAGACCTTGGTCGTGCCGTTGAGGCGCGTGCCCGAACCGATCTGCGTGCCGATCGGCACCGCATCGCCACCGCTGCCGCGGGCCAGACCCGGCGACTGCAGCGTCACGTAGAACAAGTCCTCGAACGAGGCTTGGGACTTCTTGAAGCCCGCGGTGTTCACGTTCGCGATGTTGTTCGCGATCATGTCCACCATGGTCTGTTGGGCTTTCATGCCCGTAGCGGTCGTGTAGAGACTCTTCAGCATGGCGATGTCACCTCAGGATGTTGGCGATGAGGCTCTGTTGCAGGCGGTTCAAGCCTGACAGGGCTTTTTGGTTGGCGGCAAAACTGCGCTCGACGGCAATCATCTGCACGAGCTCTTGCAGGCTGTCGACGTTGCTGCCTTCGACGAAGCCCTGTTGCAGGCCGTCACCAGCTTGCGTTGTGCGTTGTTGCTCGGGGTCGATGAAGAGGCTCTTGCCGATCGGCACGAGCGCCTCGGGGTGCTCTAGCGAGAAGATGCCGATGGGGCCCCAGATCTGGCCCGTCGCGGGATCTTGGATCCTGCCATTGGGAGAGATGCTGAGGTCGTTCGGCGCTTCTTCGCCCGTGGCGATGAGGATCGGTTGCCCGCTCTGGTCGAGCACCTTCATGTCGTCGCGCGTCACGAGCTTGCCGTCCTTGGCGAGCTGCAGTTGGCCGTTGCGCGTGTAGTAGCTGCCACCCTTCTCGTCCTGCACTCGCATCCAGTACGGGCCGTCGATGGCCAGGTCGAACCGGTTGCCGGTCTCGCGCAGGATGCCGCGCTGCATGTCGGAGCGCTCGGTGTAGGTGATGGTGGGCAGCCGCTTGTCGAGCAAGGTCTGGAAGTCGTGGCCCGAGTCGCTCGCGATCGCGGCGCGCCGCTTGAAGCTCGTCGTGTCGACGTTCGCCAGGTTGTTCGCGGTTGCCGCCTGCTTCTCCGCGAGGAACGACATGCTCCGCACGAGCGCAATCTCGCCGTAGCTCGTCATGTCTACCTCACGATGTTCATGAGTTCGGCCAGGATCTCGTCGGTCGTCGTGATGACGCGCGAGTTGGCTTGGAAGCCGCGCTGTGCCTCGATGAGGTTGACGAACTCGCGGGCGATGTCGACGTTGCTGTTCTCGAGCTGGCCGGAGCGAATCGAACCGGCACCGGCGGCGTTTGCCGTGGTCGCGATCGCGTCGTCGGAGTTTGGCGAGCCTGTGAACATGGTGTCGCCCGTGCGCACAAGTCCACCTTCGTTGCTGAACATGCTGATGCGCAGCGTGTCGAGCTGGCGGCTCTGGCCGTTCGTGTAGTAACCGACCAGTTCGCCGCGCGCATTGAAGCCCGCGTTGAGCAGAGTGCCGGAGGCGAAACCATCCTGGTCGACGGCGGCCACGGTGGCCGAGTTGCCGAGCATCGCGACCCCGTCGAATTGCCCCGACGTGCCGAGGTTGACAGCGACCGATTGGGCCGCGCTGATGCCGTTCCAGGCAAACGTCAGCGAGTTGGTGCCGCCGCCGATCACGTTGAACGAGCCGTTGTTGTTGAAGCGGATCTGGCCGACCGAGCCCTGCGTGATGCTGCCGTCGGCCGCGTCCATCTCGGCATTCAAGTCCCAGATGGTCGAGTCCGTCGTGCTGCGCGTGAACGTCAGCGTGACGGGATGCGTGCGGCCTTGCGAGTCGACGATGTCGATCGATGCGACGGCCGTGTCGGGTCCGGTGCCGTTCTGCGAGACCTCGAAGTTGGGCCAGCTGTTGCTTCCCGTGTTGCCGCTCGCGTCGCCGACGAACAGGCTCATGGACGCGTCCTTCTTCTGGGTGGCGCTGAGCCGGACGTGACCGTCGGGGGTCAGCGAAGCGGTCGCCTGCGCGCTGTCGACGGTCGCATTGACGAAGGCGACGAAGTCGTTCAACGTCGTGCCGTCGTTGCCGGTGCCGTAGACAAAGGTGTTGGAGAACACCGTGCCATCGGGGTTGGTGCCGCTGACAGTGATGCTGTCGCCTGGCACGTAGGCGGCGGTGCGCGCAGTGAGCTGCGAGAGGTCGGACGTGCCCGTGGCTGCAGTCTCGGTGCCCGCAACGAGCGTGGCGTTGAGGCCCAGCGCGTTCAGCAGTCCCGCGGCGGACGGACCGTCATCCATCTTCAACGTCGCGCTCGTGCCGAGGCGCACCGTGTCGAACTGGATCGTGCCGGCCGTGTCGTTTGCCGTGACTTGCAGCCCGGCGATCGAGAACGCCGCGGCGACCGTCGAGGCGTTGACGGGGCCGGGGCCCGTCGGCGGTGCGCCGAACGTGGCTGCGGCAAACGTCACCGACTGCTGAGCGCCGCCGTTGACGGACACGAGCACCGTCTTGCCCGCGAAGCCCGTGAGGTCGAACTGCGGTGCCGCCGGCCCGGCGGCCGTTGCCGACTTGCGGGCGGACGTTCCCTGCTTGAGCACGGCATTCGACTGCACGATCTCTTCGAACGGCCCACCGACTTTCGCCGGCAGGTTGCCTTGGAAGTCGACCTTGGTGGTCGGCGCTGCCGGCAGCGTGTCCGACACGGGCACGGTGATGTTGTTGCCCGAGCTGCCGACGACGCGCATGCCGCTGCGCAGGTCGACCAGCGTGCGGTTGCCGTCGATGCCAAACGTGCCGACCCGAGTGTAGAAGGTCTGGTTGCCGTTCGTCAGCGTGAAGAAGCCACGCCCCTGCAGGGCGACGTCGAAGGAGCGGCCGGTGTCCTGGAACGTGCCCTGGTTGGTGTCGGTGTCGACAGTGGACATCACCGCGCCGTGGCCGATCTGCAGCGGGTTGACGCCGCCGAAGTTGCCGTTCGGGCCCGAGCCCGAGCGAACGGTGAAACTCAGCAGATCGCTGAACGTGGCGCGCGAACCCCGGAAGCCCGGCGTGCTGACGTTGGCCAGGTTGTTGCCGATGACGTCGATGTAGGTCTGGTGGAGCCGAAGTCCCGACAGGCCTGTGTAGAGTGCGGTGCTGACCATGCGTCTCCTGGTTGTGCGCGGTGCGGGCGGGACGGATCAGGAAGCGGGCGGTGTCGCGGGTGCGGTGCTCGGCGTCGCGGGTGGGGTGGTCGCGGCCACTTGCTCGGCGATGCCGATCACTTCGCGCATGCCGATCTCCTTGTCCCCGGTGAGCCGCAGTCGCACGTCGCCAGACTCATTGACGAACACCGACTGCACGGTGCCCGTGGCCTCCTTGTGGTCATCGCCGGCGTAGGTCACTTCCTTGCCGAGCAAGGCGCTGCCCTGGCCGAGACCCTGCATGCGCGCGAGCACACCTTGGAAGTCGAGCAGCTTGAGCATGTTCGTGTTGAGGTTGCGCTGCTCCTGCATCGTCGTGTAGCTGGCCATCTGGTTCATGAAGCTCGCGTTGTCGACGGGCTCGAGCGGCGTCTGGTTCTTGAGCTGCTCGGTGAGCAGTTTGAGGAACGGGTTGTCACCGGCGGTTGCCGCTTTGGTCGAAAGCACGGCGGTCCCGCCGTTGCTGCTGGTGCCCGTGGTGGGGTCGATGCTCGGAGTCGTTGCGATGGTGGTCATGGTCGTTGGTCCTTCAGGCCCAGAAGTCGAGTCCCTCGGCGCTGACGTAGCTGCCGCGCGGAACTGCCTTTGGTTGGTCTTCGGAGAGGATGTCGCTGCTGCCGCCGCCGTCGTGGCAAGCGTCGTGTTGCTGTTGTTGGCGAGCGAACTCGCTGCGCGTCTGCACCTGCGCGCTGGTGACCTCGAGGCCCGCGCTCTGCAGCGACTGCCGCAGTTCGTCGAGGTGACGTTGCAGCAGCTGGGCCATGTCCTGGCGCTCGGCCGCGATCGTCAGGCTGAGCTTGTTGCCGCCTTCGACCATCAGACGCAGGTCGAGTTCGCCGAGCTCTGGCGGCTGCAGGCGCAGGCGCATCTCGCCGCCGTCGCCGTTCAGCTTCATGAGGATCTGCTTGAAGACCGAGTCGCGGGCGTGTTCGAGCAGCTCCGCGGATGCGGTCCCATTCGTGCGGTAGCCAGCTGCCACTGCCGCGGCGCGCGTCGGCAGGTTGCCTCGGGCGCCCGGGCCGTCGATGCCGCGCGTCATCGCTTCGCGAACCGCACCGGCGCCGCCGATGGACTGCACGCCTCGCGCCTGTTCGCCGCCAGGCACAGCCGCCACGCCGACTGCATGGTGTACGCCGGCGACGATCAGCTGCTCCGTGATGTTCGCGGGGCGCGAGGGTGAGGAGGGTGAGCGGAGAGAGTCGGTTCCTCTGCCTGCAGTTTCCTGCCGCGCCGACTCCCTCCGTCCTGGTGTTTCGTCAGGTTCGTCTGCGACCGGGTGATGGGTCGCGAGGGCCTCGTCTGGCACGTGGAACGGGTCGTGCTCAGCTTGCTCGCGGGGCTCGATTGGCTGCTCTTCGGCGGCCTGGTCCTCGACGGGCGCAGGTTCCGTCGCGACAGGCTCCGCCTCGCGCGGGGCCGGCACAGGCTCGGCCCGTGATGCGTCGGCCTCGACCCTCAGCTGCAACACGGCATCGAAGTCGTCGGGGCGCGCCATGGTGGCCGCCTGGGGCACACGCATGGGGTCCGATTCGACACGTCCGTGCAGGTTGATGAGCATCGCCACAGTTCCTTCGATTCCCTCGCTGATACCCACGCACTGCACGTGCCAAGCGACCGCGCTCGGCGGCCGCAGCCGATGCGATCGAGGTAACAGCGGTGGCGAGTCCCCGGCGCGAGACCGGTAGGCAGTTCCTGCCCACCCCCATGCCGGCAGAAGGTGCCGAGCCGGCACGAGTTGCCGACCCGCGGTGCCATGGTCAGCGCTGCGTCTCTCGACACACTTGCACGACGAC
>JBDSBS010000189.1:0-9012 GCA_039921435.1 Planctomycetota bacterium
TTGGTCGATCAAACTCGCAGCGAGTGCTCGAACTGGTTGACGCGCGCGACGGCGGTCCAGAGGTCGTCCTCGACGAAGTGCGGATCGACGGTGAACTCGCCGTCGTTGCCGCCCTTGCCCGTGCGCAGAAGGATCGTGCCGAGCTCGGCGCGCTGCGCCGCCAGGATGTCGGCCGTCGTGTGGCCAATCATCCAACTGCGCTGCAGATCCAGGTCGAACTCCTGTTGCGCCATCTTGAAGATGCCCGGACCGGGCTTGCGAAAGACGCTCTCCTTGCGGAAGCGGCCCCTTCCCTTGGGGTGGTAGGGGCACGAGTAGATCTTGGCGATGGCGATTCCCTCGGCGTGCATGCGGGTGAGGAACGCCTCGCAAAAGCGGGTGAACTCGCGTTCCCGGAGTTCGCCGAAGGCGATGTCGTGCCGGCTCGTGGCAACGAACAGGCGGAATTGGCGTGGGTCGATGAGCGCCAGGGCTTCCAAGGCGCGGTCGAAGAAGTCGATGGTGCCGTCGGGTGACAGCCGTGCCTTGGGCACGAGCACGCCATCGAGTTCGAAGAACAAACCCTGTTTGTCGGGGATCTTGGCCATAGCGGGAGGGGCAGCGGTGGGGAAGGGCCGGGATTTCGGCCGCCCATGGCATCGACCCGTTGGGCCCGCGCCTTGAAGACCAGGGCAAAATGCCCGCCCCGTGCCGGAGGGCGCGGTGAGCGCACACAACTACTTGCGCATTTGCCTGGACCTGAGGCTGCTCCGCGCGGCGTAGGGATGGCATACTGACGCGCGCTTCTCGGCTCTCCAGTCTCGCACCCTTGAGTTTGCGCACCGACAACGAATTGATGCTCCGAGTCCAGGCCGGAGATCTGGAAGCGTTCGCGCAGTTGGTCGAACGCTTTCAGTCCATGGTGCACGGGTTGGCTATGAGTATTCTTCGGAGGCCAGAGGATGCGGAAGAGGCGGCTCAGGACACGTTCCTGAAGCTGTTCCGCGCCCGCGGGCAGTTCGACGGGACGCGCAGTTTGGAGCCTTGGCTCCTGCGCATCGCGGGCAACGCGTGCCGAGACAAACTGCGCCGACGCCGGGTCGGCGAGTTGCCGCTGACGCGCCTCGACGACTTTGGTCAGATGGATCGCGACCCACTGCTGGAGGTCGCCGACCAGCGCCAGGCGATCGGCACGAGCCGCCTGCATGTCGACCACAGTGTGCGTTCCGAGCTGGAGCAGCTCAGCGACAAGGTGCGCATGCCGCTCGAGCTAAAGTACCTGCGCGGGCTCACAAACCAGCAGATTGCGAGCTCGCTTGGCATTTCGGTCAGCAACGTGAAGGTGCAGTTGGCGCGCGGCAAGGACATCCTTGCGAGCCGCCTGCAGGGGGTCAAGGAAGCATGACCTACCGTGATGATCCGCTGCGCCAGCCTGGTGATCCGCTGCGCCAGCCTGGTGATCCGCTGCGCGAGCTTGGTGATCCGCTGCGCCAGCTTGGTGAACCGCTGCACCAGCCGCCAAATCCGCAGGACCTGCGCCGGGCGCCGCCCGCCAATGCCGCCTGCGCGCAGGTGCGCGGCTGGCTGCGCGACTTTGCCGACAATGATCTCGAGCCCGAGCAGTGCGGGCAACTCGAAGACCATGTTCATCGTTGTCGCGCCTGTTCTGTCGAGTTGGCGCGAGCCGAGCACGAAGTCTTCCGGTTGCGGCGCGCGTATGCCGCCGAGGCCAGGGGGCAAGGTGTGCGTCCGGGCTTTGCCGCCAGAGTCGTGCAGCGCTTGGTGCTCGACGAGACGTCGATGCTCTCGAGCGAGGCTCTCGGCGAAGCCCTGGCTGCGAGTGGTGTAGGGAAGGGAAGACGGAGCGATGGAGTAGGCAGCACGAACACTGCCGGTTCCGCTTCGGGCGGGGCCAGCAGCAGTGGCAGTGCGGATGGCGCGGGTGCCGCGTCGCGGCCCAAGTTCGGTTGGCTGCGCCTGAAGATTTGGCGGATCAGCCCCATCGGGGTGCTCGCCGCCACATTGGTTCTGCTCATCGGGCTCTCGCTGCTCGGGGTCGGTTCCATGCTGCTCGCGTGGACCAGCAGCGATGCCGCGCCGGAGCGGATCGCACGCCTGGTCGTGAAGACGGCCGATGCCGCCTACGGAGCCCGCGGCAGGCGCATGATCTCGGGTGACGGCCTCAGCGAATTGCAATCGCTTTGGGTGAACGGCAACGGCGAGGCCTGCTTGGACTGGCAGGACATCTCGCCGCTCGAGCAGCCGGCGGCGACTCTGCAGGTGCACGGCGCGGGTCAACTGCGGTTGCAGAACGGTGCGCCGATGCTGGTCAACGGCGAGATCGGCATTCAGACCTACCGGTCGGTTTCGATTCCGATGGCGGATGGAAGCCGGGTCGATCTCGGCATCGGCGAATATGTGATCACGGCGGAGTTGGACGCCAATCCGTTCGGTGACCGCTACCTCACAGATTCGCGCGACCCGATGGAGCATGCGCCCGAGGACCTGCGCGTCGAGATCGAGGTCTTGAGCGGGGAAGCCAGGGTGGTTCGCTCCCTCGTCGGGTCGACGTTCGTCGTGTCGGCGGGCTTTGTCGGCATCTATCAGGGTGTCACGTCCATGGTCTTGCGACGCGGGGGGCAAGCCGCAGCGCCGTACGCTGGCGGCAATGACCCTCGCGTGCGCCCAGATCAGCCCGCGGTGGATTACGGTACGTTCGCGGGTCGGGTGTTGGATCGGTCCGGCCTGCCGAGCGTCGGAGCCAACGTGCTCGCCGCGTTCACGAGCGCTGGCGTGCAGGATCTGGTCGGATTCTCCACTGCGGCGGATGGCAGTTTCTTCACTCAGACCAACGTGCCATGCGATGGCAAGTTTGCGATCCTGCAAGCCTTTCCACCAGGCGCGCGCCAGGACCTGGGGATGACGGCGCCGGACGCCTATGCGCTGCGTCGCCAGGGATCGCACGTGGAGCTCGATGCGCCGCTGTTCTTGGACATGTCGCTGGCGTTCTTCGGCAGCGTGCGAGACGACGCTGGCCAGGCGCGGCCCGGCGTGAGGGTGGTGCCGTGCGTCGTCGACGAGTTGTTTGGTGTCGTGTGGCCGCTGGCCAGAGTCGATGCGATCACGAACAACAACGGCGGCTTCCGGCTCGATCGCCTTCCAGTGCGGCTGCCATACCACCAGCACATCGTCGTGTTGCTGCTGCACCCGGAACTGGAGCCGACCGTGGTGGCGATTCCGGCGCGGGGCAGTCCGGTCGCATACTCGACGCTGGCTCCGTTCGTGGCTGTGCGTCTGCAGTCCGTGCGCCTCGAGGACATGGGAGCAAACGCGACGCTCTCTCTTTGGGAGGAGATCCCAGGTCTGCCGCCCGCTGTCGCCGCGTGGCATCGCACGGTTACGACCGATGCCCAGGGACACGTGGAGTCGGCGATGGTGGGACGCGGCAGACTCTGGTGGCGCATCGGCAATCCGGTGGGTGTGGCACTGCGCGAGCTGCAGGCAGATGAAGGGAGTTCCCAAGGTGGTGCTCCGCCTGGTCCACTTGGTAGCGGCCAGGGTGTGATTGGCGAGGCAGGCCCCGTCGTCTATCGACCCAGAGAGGCTGTGATTCCGGCCGCCAGCAGGTTCTGGGAGCTCCTTCAGACCCAGCACTATTACGGCCTTCGCCTGGCCGCGGCGTACCGGCACAAGCAACTGCTCGTGTCGGCCGCCGAGAGCGCCCAAGCCCAGCCGCTGCGCGTCGTCGACGAGTCCGGCAAGATCGTTGTCGGAGCGCAGGTGTTCGCAGTGTCACCCAGTGGGCCGCGCGCATCGGTGGTCCAGCGTTTCCTCGGGCTCACCTCCGTGATTGGTGTGGTCTCGCTGCAGGCGCTGAGCACCAGCAACGACGATGTCTTCATCATCGGACCCGACGGTTCGATTGGGCGGTTGCCGAGGCTGCAACGGGTTGGTTCCGTCACGGTGATCCTGGCTCGCACAGGTCGCGTGTTGCTGCATGCGAGCCTGCGCCCGAACCTGTCCTCGCAGCAAGAGGTCGTGCAGATCCGCTTCGAGCGGACCGAACCGGAGTTGGCCGGCATGACGCCGGTCGTGGTGCGGTTTGCCAGTCAGGCGAACGACTGGGAAGTCAGCGATGTGCCAGCGGGCAACTACCGCGCTTGGATCGGCGACACCGAGTATCCGGTGACGGTGCCTTCCGGCGGCTGGGTCGACCTGCAGTAGTGTCGACGTCCAGTAGTGTCGACCTGCAGTCGTGTCGAACTGCAGTAGTGCCGTGAGACTGTGGTTCTGCGCGGTAGCCATGCAGAGAACCTGTTGGCTCTCTCCATTCTGTCTGGGTGCCGTGGCCTTGGCGCAACGGGGCGACCGATCCGGGGAGGAGCAGCCAACGTTGCCCGATGGTGTGGAAGTGCCCGCGGCGAGCGTGCGCACGCCCGCGCAACAGCTCGAGACCTTTCGCCTCGCCGAGGGATTCCGCGCCGAGTTGTTCGCGAGCGAACCTCTCATTGGCGATCCCGTCGCTGCAGCCTTCGACGCCGCGGCGCGGCTGTGGGTCGTCGAGATGCGCGGCTTCATGAACGACGTCGACGGCAAGGACGAACGCGAGCCGAGTGGCCGCATCGTCGTTCTGGAGGATCGCGACGGCGATGGCCGAGCCGATGCCTCGACGGTGTTCGTCGACGGTCTGGTCTTGCCGCGCGCCGTCTTGCCGCTGCGGGGTGGCGCCCTCGTCATCGCCCCTCCGAACCTGCTCTGGTGTCCCGACGAGAACGGCGACCTGCGCGCCGACCGAACCGAGGTGCTGAGTGGTGGCTTCGAAGCGGGCCTCGACAACCCCGAGCACGCGGGCAATGGGCTCGTGTGGGGACTCGACCACCGCATCCACATTGCCAACGACCGTCGCCTCGTGCGCTGGACACCGCGAGGGTTCGTCGTGGAAGACGGAGCGGGCGGTGGGCAGTGGGGGCTCTCGCACGACGATCGCGGCCGTTTCTACTTCAACTACAACGAGGACTGGCTGCGCTGCGACCTCGTGCCGGGGCGCTACGGCCCGCACGCCGCCCCGATCGGCGGCTTGGCCCTGCACAACCACCGCGTCTGCGCCGACAATTCCGTGTGGCCAATCCACCGCACCCCCGGCGTCAACCGGGGTTACCAGCCCGGCCGCCTGGTCGACTACGTGCTGGCGATTCGCACCGCGGTGTGCGCGCCGTACGTCTACCGGGGCACCCTGCTGCCTGGCTGCGACGGCAACGTCTTCGTCTGCGAACCGGCGGGCAACGTCGTGCGACGGCTCGTGCTCGAGGATCAAGACGGGCTGCAGCGCGGCAGAAACCCCTACGAGGCCGAGCGGCGTGAGTTCTTCGCCTCGACCGACGAACGCTGTCGCCCGGTCAACTTGTTGAGCGGACCGGACGGCGCGCTCTACGTCGTCGACATGTATCGCGGCGTGATCCAGCACAAGAATTTCGTCACGACCTTCCTGCGGCGGCAGATCCTCGGGCGCGGCCTCGAACAGCCGATCGGCCTCGGCCGCATCTGGCGCATCGTGCCCGAGGGTGGGGGGACCATGGCGGCGGCGCCGTCGTTGCTCGATGCGCCGATCGAGGCGCTCGTCGATGCGCTCGCGAGCGACGCCGGCGCAGCGCGGGACATTGCGCTGCACGAACTCGTGCAGCGGCAGGAGCGCCGTGCGAGCGACCGCCTGCGCGAACGCTTGCGGGAGCATGCACGGCCGGCGTGTCGCATCGTTCTCTTGTCCGCCTTGCACGGACTCGGCACGCTGTCGGCCACCGACTTGCGGTATGCGCTGCGAGACGCCGACACCGGCGTCGTCACCATGGCATTGCAGCTCGCTGCGCCGTTCCTGGCGCTTGGTGACGGCCATCTCTGGCTCCAGTGCGAGGCGCGCCTGACAGCGGGGCCGGCAGCTGTGCGCTGGCAGCTCGCACTCACGTTCGGCGACGTGCTCGCCGCTGTTCCCGATGGCAAGTACCGCGAACGTTCGTTCGAGAACCTGGCGCGCCTTGCCTTGGTGACACCCGACGATGCCAACTTGCGAAGTGCGGTTGCCGCCGCGGCACATCCGCACACGATGTCGTTGCTCGACGAACTCGAACGGGTCGCCAAGGGGATCGATTCGGCTGCCCTGCGCATCGTGCAACGCGACCTGGCCCGGGCGGCCGTCAAGAGCCGCGACCCAGCGCTGCAGATGCGCCTGTTCGATGGCATGACGTCGCGCCCGGCGGTTGCGCAGCTCGCGCTGCTGCGCGGCGCCGTCGACGCCTTGCCGAAGGGCGAGGCTCGCGCTGGGTGGCTACGCTTCCCGGCCACGCCGCTGGCGCTCCAACAGCTTGCGCAGAGTCCCGATGCTGCCGTCGTTCGTCTGGCCTCCGAACTGCTGGCCGCCATGGAGCTGTCCGGCGATCGCTCTGCGGCCATGGCCGACGTCGAACTGGATCCCGGCGAACGGCAGCGTGTGGCTGCCGGCGAACGGCTGTTTGCGCGTGTCTGTGCCGCCTGCCACCAGCTCGACGGCAACGGCCTTGCCGGCCTCGCGCCGCCGCTGCGCGACTCCGAATGGGTGCTCGGCGCCAGCGATCGACTGCTGCGTATCGTCTTGCACGGCATGCGCGGCCCGATCGAGGTCAACGGCACCAGGTGGGAGCTCGAGATGCCGGGGCAGCGCCAACTCGGCGATTCGGAGCTGGCTTCGGTGGCCAGCTATCTGCGCCGCGCCTTCGGGCACCGGGGGGCCGTGGTGGCTCCGGCCGAGGTTGCTGCGGTGCGCGCGGCCCACAAAGCGCGCGGTGAACCATGGACCGCCGAGGAACTGCTCGGCACCAAGTGATCCGCTGGCTACGGTTGGCATCCACGCCATGAGCACGCGCTTCGACCCCGTTCCCGCGGATCTCTTCACGTTCGGCCTCTGGACGGTCGGCAACCCCGGCCGCGACCAGTTTGGCGACGCGGTGCGGCCCGTGCTCGATCCCAACTACATCGTGCGGAAGCTCGCCGAGCTCGGCGCCTACGGCGTCAACTTGCACGACAACGACCTCGTGCCGTTCGGCGCCAGTGCAGCCGATCGCGACCGCATCGTGCGCACGTTCCAGCAGACGATCGCGGACACTGGCATGAGCGTGCCGATGGCGACGACGAACCTGTTCTCGCATCCGATCTTCAAGGACGGTGCGTTCACGAGCAACGACCCGAAGGTGCGTGCGTACGCGCTGCAGAAGACGATGCGCGGCATCGATCTCGGCGCCGAGCTCGGCGCCAAGATCTACGTGTTTTGGGGCGGTCGCGAAGGCAGCGAGGCCGATGCGTGCCGCGACCCGCGAACGGCGTGGCAGCGCATGCGCGAGGCGATGGACTTCCTGTGCGGCTACGTCAAGGACAAGGGCTACGGCATGCGCTTCGCGCTCGAGGCCAAGCCCAACGAGCCGCGCTCGGACATCTACTTGCCGACGACGGGGCACATGCTGCACTTCATCTCCACGCTCGAGCACGAAGAGATGGTGGGCGTCAATCCCGAGGTCGCGCACGAAGTCATGGCCGGGCTGTCGTTCGCGCACAACGTGGCGCAGGCGATGGCCTGTGGCAAGCTGTTCCACATCGACCTCAACGGCCAGAAGATCGGCCGCTACGACCAGGACCTGCGCTTTGGCAGCGAGGACCAGAAGGGCGCGTTCCTGCTCGTGCGGTTGCTCGAAGGCACGCTCGGCGGCGCTCGCTACGAAGGGCCGCGGCACTTCGATGCGCATGCCTACCGCAGCGAGGACGAGGCGGGGGTCTGGGAGTTTGCGCGCGGCTGCATGCGCACCTACAAGATCCTGAAGGCGCGGGCTCAGGCATTCGACGCGGATCCCGAAGTGAAGGCGCTCGTCGCGGAGCAGAAGGACGCGCAGCTCGACCCGCTGCTCGCGGGTGGCTACTCGCGCGAACGCGCCGACAAGTTGAAGGCAGTCAAGATCGACGCCGACGCGGTCAGCCAGCGCGGCCTCGGCTACGAACGGCTCGACCAGATGCTCATCGAACACCTGCTCGGCGTGCGCGGCGGGTAGGACGCGAGGTCGGTGCAGAATCCACTCTACCTCGGCTTCGACGTCGGCACGCAGAGCACGAAGGCGCTCGTCGTCGATGTCGTGCGCAACCAGGTCGTCGCGCGCGCGCAGCATCCGCACGAGCTGGTTCCGGGCTTGCCGCCTGGCCACATGGAACAGGCGCCCGAACAGTGGCTCGCTGCCGTTGCTGCTACGGCGCGCACTGCGCTGCAGAAGATCGATCCAGCGCGCATCGCCGGCATCGGCGTCTCTGGGCAGCAGCACGGTGCCGTGGTGCTCGATGCGGCCGGCAACGTCGTGCGTCCGGCAAAGCTCTGGTGCGACACCGCTACCGTCGCCGAGGCGAACGAGCTGTCGAAACGCATCGGCCGTGCGGTGCCGACAGGCTTCACGGCGAGCAAGCTGCTGTGGCTCGCGCGCCACGAGCCGAAGAACTGGGCCCGCGTGCAACAGGTCCTGCTGCCGCACGACTTCATCAACCTGCGCCTCAGTGGCGAAGCGTCGATGGAGTACGGCGACGCTTCGGGCACGGGGTTCTTCGATCCGGTGCAGCGACGCTTCGACGTGGCAGCGATGGAGGCTGTCGATGCTCGTCTGCCATCGCTGCTGCCATCGCTGCGCGCTCCGGGTGAACCCGCCGGTCGACTGTCTGCTGCGGGCACAGCACTGCTCGGACTGCCCGTTGGCATTCCCCTCGCTGCAGGCGGTGGCGACAACATGATGGCGGCGATCGGCAGCGGCGCCACGCGCGCTGGCGTCGTCGTCGTCAGTCTGGGCACGTCGGGCACTGTCTTCACGCGGACCGATCGACCCGCCGTCGATCCGCAGGGCCTCATCGCGCCGTTCTGCAGCAGCGATGGCGCCTGGCTTCCCCTGCTGTGCGTCATGAACCTGACCGGGGTCACCGAGGAAGTGAAGGCGCTGACGGGGCTCGGCCACGCAGCGCTGACAACGTTGGCCGCCGATG
>JBDSBS010000190.1:0-9702 GCA_039921435.1 Planctomycetota bacterium
GACGTAGTTGTTGGTGCCGGTGTTCGACGGTCGGTTGACGTCGCCGCGGTCGTAAGCGAACTGGAACGGCAAGCTGTTGAGCACCTCGTCGAGACCACCTTGGTGGTCTTCGTGGAAGTGCGACAGGAACGTGAACCCGTAACCCGTCGGACTCAGCGCGGCGATCGCTGGCAACATCGTCGCCACACCCTGCCCATCGGGCCCGGCATCGACGACGTGGATGGTGCCGTTCGGCGCCCGCAACACGATGCCATCCCCCTGCCCCACCGCGACGACGACGACCGTGAGGCCGACGGGCGCATCCGCCTGGCTGCCCTGCGGCACGACCAACAGACTCAGCAGGGCGGCGACGAGCATCGGCCAAACTTACCAGACCGGCTCGCCAGAGGCACTTGCAGCATGCCAGCGACCGACCCTGCGGTGGTATGGTGCCGCTGCCGCGCCGCGCGGTCTCCATGCTCGCCCATCGCTACGGCAAAGACGTCCTGCTGTTCGACGACCCGTTCCTATCGACGCTTCTGCTGCGCATCGGCAGCCCGCAGACGGGCACCGCCCAGTTGCCGCCGCTCGTGCGCACTGCATACCAGCGACTGCTGCAGGAAGTGCTGGCCCGCGAGTTCCCGGTGCGCGACCACCGCGCCCAGACCCGCATGACCGCGCAGGAACCCAAGGCCTTCGTGCACGGACCCCAACTGTGCCGCGACACGCGCCTGGTCATCTGCGCCGTAATCCGCGCGGGAATCCTGCCGGCCCAGGCCTGCTACGAGGCGGCCATCGAAGTGCTGCCGCCCGAGAACGTACGGCTCGACTTCCTCAACATGTCGCGCACGGTCGACGCCGAGCACCACGTCACCGGCGTGCGCCTCGATGGCACCAAGCTCGGCGGCCCCGTCGACGACGCCGTCGTGTTGCTGCCCGACCCGATGGGTGCGACGGGCAGCACCGTGACGCGCGCGGTCGACGTCTATCGCGAACTCGGCGGCGGCGCGCCGCGCTGCATCGTCGCGGCCCACCTCATGGTCACGCCCGAAGCGATCCGCCGCGTGACGGGCACCCATCCCGACGTGCGACTCTACGCCTGCCGCCTCGACCGCGGCCTGTCGACGGAACGCGCATTGGCCAGCGAACCGGGCGCGTTCCCCGACGAAGAACGTGGGCTCAACGACGTGCAGTACATCGTGCCGGGAGCTGGCGGCATGGGCGAACTGTTGACCAACAGCTGGGTCTAGAGCGCCCGGGCGAACGCTGCCGGAGCCGGCCCCAGAACACCACCGGCAGGGCCCGCGGGACGACGACGGTCCGGCCGGACCCGGCCCCACCGGGAGCACTTGCTGGCAACCGCGGACCGGACGCGCCGGGCCGCAAGCAAACCCACGAATTCGCCCGAATACTGCGGGTTTTGCGCCCTTCCGTGCCACTAGGGATGTTCAGAAACACACCTTTGCCGGTCGCCCATCGGCGACGATGGAGCCACCCCTCATGAACCCCTGGAACCGCATGCGTCCGTTCGATCCTCACCCCCTCTTCGTCGACGACGTGGATGGGGAAGGCCCTTCCTTCTCCTGCGCCAGCTGTGGCTGTTCGAGCTGCCGCTGGGACCTCGATGGCGGCGACTTCGCGCGCCGACCGGCGGCGCATCGCCGTGCGCACGGACGCCTCGCGAAGCCGAACGCGAAACCGCAGTCGTAGAGGCTCGCGGAGTCGGCTCGAACCGCGCAAGTGGCGGTTCGCCGGTTCGCCTCGCAGGGTTCGCCTCGCGGGTTCGCCTCGCTGGTTCGCCTCGCGGGGTTCGCCTCGCGGGGTGCCGCCCGCAGCGGTGGCGCTCGCTCCGAAGCTCGCCGCCTTTGCCCGGGCTTTGCGCAACACCACGCTTGCCTCGACGGCGGCCCGCCCGCTATCCCTTCGGGCCACATGACCACCATCGTGCACGTTCACGGCCGGGAAGTTCTCGATTCGCGCGGCAACCCCACCGTCGAAGTCGAAGTCGAGCTCGAGTCCGGCGCGCGCGGCAGCGCCATCGTGCCTTCGGGCGCGAGCACCGGCGCCCACGAGGCCGTCGAGCTGCGCGACGGCGACAAGAAACGCTACGTCGGCAAGGGCGTTCTGAAGGCCGTCGAGAACGTCGACACGATCATCGCCGAAGCCCTGCTCGGCCAACCGGCCGAGGACCAGCACCAGGTCGACACGCTGCTGTGCTCTGTCGACGGCACCAAGAATAAGAGCAAGCTCGGCGCCAACGCCATGCTGGGAGCGAGCCTCGCAGTCGCCAAGGCGGTCGCCAACGAGATCGGCATGCCGCTGTACCGCTACATCGGCGGCGCCAAGGCGCGGCGCCTGCCGGTGCCGATGATGAACATCCTGAACGGCGGCGCGCACGCTGACAACAACGTCGACTTCCAGGAGTTCATGGTCATGCCCATCGGCGCCAGCTCGTTCCGCGAAGGGCTGCGCATGGGCGTCGAAGTCTTCCACGCGCTGAAGGCCGAGCTGAGAGCCAAAAAGCTCATGACCGCCGTCGGCGACGAGGGTGGCTTCGCGACCAACCTCGAGAGCAACGCGGCCGCGTTCGAGATCATCCTCTCTGCCATCAAGAAGGCCGGCTACAAGGCGGGCAGCGACATCGTGCTGGCGCTGGACGCCGCCGTCACCGAGCTGTTCGACAAGGGCAAGTACACGCTCGAAGGCGAAGGCAAGACGCTCGACAGCAAGGGCATGGTCGAACTGTTCGCGAGCTGGTGCAGCCAGTTCCCTATCTACTCGATCGAAGACGGCATGGCCGAGGACGACTGGAAGGGCTGGCAGATGCTGACCGCGGCGATCGGCGGCAAGACGCAGCTCGTCGGCGACGACCTGTTCGTCACCAACACGGAGCGCCTCGCGCGCGGCATCGAGGAGAAGTCGGCCAACGCGATCCTGATCAAGGTCAACCAGATCGGCACGCTGACCGAAACGCTCGAGGCGATCGAGATGGCGCATCGAGCTGGCATGCGCGCGGTCATGTCGCACCGTTCGGGCGAGAGTGAGGACTCGACGATCGCGGACCTGGCGGTGGCGACGGGCACCGGGCAGATCAAGACGGGCGCGCCGTGCCGCAGCGACCGGGTGGCGAAGTACAACCAGTTGCTGCGCATCGAGGAGATGCTCGGCTCTGCGGCGATCTACGGCGTCTGACCGAGGTGCGCCGGGGGTACCCGAGGAAGGGACGCCTGGGGGAAGCACTGCTGCTGCGTGCCATTGGCGCAGAAGCCAAAGCAAGGGTCGATCGGCGGCCGGCCGTAAATGAGCCTCGGCAGCCGCTTTCCCGTCCACCGCCCCAGCTTTCGCGCCTGCTCTGTGACGCACGAGAGGCCGGCCCCGCTACTGTCGGAGGCGCATTCCCAACAAGGAGTCACGATGCACACCACACTCAGCTTTGTCCTTCTCTCGGCAGGCCTTCTCGCTCAGGGCAGCTACGTCTTCCCGAGCACTCACGCGACGATCCCGAATGGATCTTCGTACATCTCCAACGTGCCGTTCTCGGCCGGCATCTCGCGCATCCAGATCGTGTACGAGGGCTGGGACATGACCCTGCCCGTCAACACCCCGATCACGCGCATTGGCTTCCGCCAAGACAGCACGCAGACGTCCGTGTCGAGGATCCTTCAACTCGAAGTGCGCATGGGCCAGACGAGCGCAACCGCCACTAGCCTCAGCACAACCTTCGACAACAACTACCTGGGCGCGCCGGCGATCGTCTATGCGCAGGGTCTCTTCACACTACCTGCCCTCAGCGCCGCCACGCCAAACTCCATCGTCTGGGTCAACCTGACAACGCCCTACGTCTACACCGGCGGCAACCTGCTCGTCGAGTTCCGCGTGCTCGGCAACAACAACGCCAACGCGGGATTCTACTACCCACTCGACCTGGCGACCTACGTCTCGACCGTCACGCCCGGTGTGCAGGGCTGTCTGAACTCCGGCGGGCAGCGCGCCGTGCTGACGAGCAACCCCACGGCAATCGGCTCCAACTGGTATCTGAGTCTCTCGTCGGCGCCAGCCAACGGCCCGATCGCCATCTTCGTCGCCGCCAACCAGCAGCTCAGCGCACCTTACAGCCTGTCGATCATCGGCCTCGATCCGTCCTGCCAGGGCCAACTGCCCGTCGGCAACCTCGCGTCGTTCTCCGGCACGACGAACAGCAGTGGCGGTACGAGCTGGTCCGTGCCCGTGCCGTACAACCTGGCCCTCAACAACGCCTACATGAGCAGCCAGGTCGTCGCACTCGACTTCTTCGTGCCTGGCAGTCTCGTGGTCTCCAATGCCGACCAGATCCAGTTCGGCGTCAACCCGGCCGAGTCGTTCCTCGTCAGCCAGGGCAGCGCGACCTCGATGACCGGCTCGATCTATGCCAACTACGGCATCGTGACGCTGTTCAACTGAGCGCCTGGCATGCTGGGCGACTGCCTGCTGGCGCAGCCGCCTCGCACGTAGATCGAGACTAGGCGCCTGCGGCCAGCCGCCGCACCAGAGTCGCGTGCGCGGGACCGGCAATGCCGAGCTCGACCGCGGCGCGCAGCGCGCGCAGGTCTTCGCGCAGCAGGGCCGACACGTCGAGCCAGAGTCCTGGGAAGCCACGACTCTTGAAGCGGCCCTCGGCGTCGAGAGCCTGCCGAACGTAGGCCCCACCCTCATGCACGAACCAATCGACCTCACCGTGCTCGACGCGGTGCACGAGATACTCGAGCCGCCGTTGCGTCGGTAGGCACCGAGCTTCTGGTGCAGGTCGTAGCTCACAGAGCTGGCCGCGACTTCGATGACGAGTTCGGGCGGGCCTTCGAGGTAACCGTCGGGGCCGAACTTGGAGCGGCCCCCGGCCCGCTCCGGGAGACGCAGCAGCAGATCGGCCTGCGGTTCGTTGTCGAGGTCGAGGCGCACCGTGCAGTTGCCGGCGGCACCGAGGCCGGGTGTGAGCTCCTCGTAGAAGGCCAGCCAAGCGGACACGACGTGCTCGGGACGACCATGCTGTTCTGTTCGTAGCGGACTGCAGATCCCATGTAGACGACTCCTTCGATGAGTTCGGCCTTCTTCAGGTGCGGCATCGCGGCGTAGCGCCGCTCGAACTCGTCGCGCGTGAGCTTGTCACCAGCACGGAGAACGGGAACGTGAGGAGATGTCGTCATGAGGTTGGCCATATCTACAGAGGACGTGCGACTCGATGAATGTACAGGATTTCTGAAGGTTGCCAGTGCCGCCGGGTGCCTCATGCCTCACTGGGGCACGACCTTCACTTCCCCATCGCCCGAGCCGCGGCGGCTCTGCACGAGCAGCGTGTGACGACCCGTGTGCGAACAACGATAGGCGACCAACACGTCGGCGCCGAGCCCGCCGCGATCACAGCGGAAGCTGTCGTTGCCGACGGGATCGAGCACCGTGAGGAACGCATCGAACGCTCGACTGCGCACCGACAGCCACACCTCTTGGCCGGCCAGCAGATCGAGATGCAGGTAGCGAGTCTTGCCCGCCTCGACGTGCACTGGGGTCGGCACGCATGGCTGCAGCGTCGGCACTTCGAGCGCGTCGACGCACAGTGTGAAGTCGCCGGCACCGATCCCGCCCGCGGAATGCGCCAGCACGCGGAACGTGCCCGATGCCGGCACCAAGAACGTGTGGCTCGGGTCGGTGTCGATAGGGCCGCGGTCGTCGACACTGGCGATCACGTTGCCCTGTTCGTCCCACAGGTCGAACTTGCCATCAAAGCAGGTGCTCTCGAGTTCGATGCGCACCAGCTCGCCGCTGACGAGAGGCAGGCGGTAGAGCACGCCGTCACCGACTTCGAGCCGTGCCGAGATGTGGTCCCCCACTGCAAGAGCGTGTTCCGGCAAGGCGACGAGGACGCGGTACGGGGCCGGCGAGCACCCGTGGTTGCGCAGACGCAGGTCGAAAGAGACGTCGCGACGGGCAAAGCAGTAGCGCCGTACGCGCCCACCCTTGTCGAAGTGGCCCGCGATCACGAACGCCGGCCCCTCGTTGGTGGGCGCCACGTCGACGAGGTCATGCGCCAACTGGGCCGCCGGCATGCTGAGCTCGAGCACGAACGCGGCCCCCGCCGCCACGTGCAACCTGAAGTGGTCGAGGCCGTACGGAGCGACCACCGCGTCGATCGCGGTACCGTTCACGAGCTCGGCCCGACGCGCGAGTTGCGTCAGCGTCTGGCACTGCTTGCCCTCGGGTCCTTCGATGCGCACGAAGTAGTCGCCGGTCGCGGGCGCCCGGTAGCCACCGTGCGTCTCGGGAAGCGCGCTGCGATCCGCGCCGAACACGCCGGTCAGGCGCCCGTCGCCGAGCGCCGTTGGCACCAGCACCTCCCCCTCTTGCAGCAAGACGCGGTAGTGCCACCACTGTTCGCGGCCGAAGACATGCACGGCCTCGTCGTTGGCGCCGAGCCGCTCGGTGCGGAAGCGGTGCAGCCAGAATCGGTAGACGCCGCCGCCGCTGCCCTGGTACGGCCGCACGCGGAACTCGACGGCCCCCTTCGCGGCGCTGCGCAACCACAGCTCACTGTGCGTGCCCTTGCCGTCGTCGCTGGCGAGCACTGCGCCGTTGGTATCGACGAAGTCGAGCACGGGATCGAACGCGTCGCTGTCGACCTGGCACCACAGCATCTCGTCGAGGTCGACGTCGAGCTTCCAGACGTCGGTCAGGCCGGGTGTCAGCAGCTTCTGTTCCTGAAAGTCGCGGCCAGGCACGACCTGGCGCATGGATTCCTGCGGGGCCGTGGCTAACCGCACAGCAGTGGACTCGGGCGCGGCGAGGGCGACGACAGCCTGCGGCAAAAAAGCGAGCGCGCCGATGAGGGCAAGCGTACGGATGGGGTTCATGTGGATTCCTCGCCCGAGAGACCCCGCGAACGCGCCGACCTTACAAAGAACCGAACGGCCTACTGGGCGAGCTGGCACACGAACGCTGCGTGAGCCCGGTCCGCAGCCACACCGCGCTCTACCGTCGCGCGCAGCGCCGTGCGATCGCCCCGCAACAGCGCTGCTACGTCGAGCCAGAGTCCCGGCAGCACACGACTCCGCAGGATGCCCTCCGGGTCAGGCTCTTGCCGCACGTACACCCCACCTTCGAGCACAAACCAGTCGATCTGACCGTCCTCGACGCGGTGCACGAGGTACTCACGCACACCGTTCCGCCGGTAGGCGTGCAGCTTCTGATGCAGGTCATAGCTCACGGAGCTGGCTGCAATCTCGATGACGAGCTCCGGCGTTCCCTCGAGGTAGCCATCCGCACTGACACGAGACTTGCCGCCGGCGTGCTCCGGCACGCGCACGAGCAAGTCGGGCTGCGGCGCGTTGTCCAGGTCCAATCGCAATGTCGAGTTCTCGCCCGCGTCAATTCCTGGAGTCACCTCTTCGTAGAGGTTCAACCAGGCGGACATCAGATGCTGTGGACGGCCATGCTGTTCATGACGAACGGGGGATCCCATGTAGACGACTCCTTCGATGAGTTCGGCCTTCTTCAGGTCCGGCATCGCGGCGTAGCGCCGTTCGAACTCGTCGCGCGTGAGCTTGTCGCCAGCACGCAGCACGGGAACTCGTGGAGATGTCGTCATGAGGATTGCCATATCCATAGGGGACTGGCTCGCCCCAAAATGTACAGGAAATCAGTTCTTCGTCGCAGCAACGCCCCGCTCGACCGCCGACCACAGCCCATCCAGGTCGCCGCGCAGCAGGGCGTTCACATCGAGCCACAGCCCAGCGAAGCAGCGACTCTTCAACAAACCCTGCGCATCGACCTGCTGCCGCACGTACACGCCGTGCTCGAGCACAAACCAGTCGACCTCACCGTCCTCGACGCGGTGCACCAAGTACTCGAGCACCCCGTTGCGCCGGTAGGCGCCGAGCTTCTGGTGCAGGTCGTAGCTCACCGAACTGGCGGCGACTTCGACGACCAATTCGGGCGGGCCTTCGAGGTAGCCATCCGCACCGACGCGAGAACGACCTCCCGCGGTTTCAGGCAACCGCAACAGAAGGTCGGGCTGCGGCTCGTTGTCGAGGTCGAGGCGAACCGTCGCGTTGCTGCTCGAGTCCAGGCCCGGCACGAGCTTCTCGTAGAACGCGAGCCAGATGCCGAGCAAGCGGTCCGGACGACCGTGCTGTTCATGACGAACGGGAGATCCCATGTAGACGACTCCTTCGATGAGTTCGGCCTTCTTCAGGTCCGGCATCGCGGCATAGCGCCGCTCGAACTCGTCGCGTGTGAGCTTGTCGCCAGCACGCAGCACAGGAACACGAGGAGATGTCGTCATGAGGATTGCCATATCCATAGGGGACTGGCACCCTAGAAAATGTACAGGAAATCAGCTCATCGCGGAACGCAGCAGTCAGGACGAACCTGCGATGCGCCAACCCCAGTGGATCGTCGTCGGCATCTCGCGCGACACTACCGGATCACCTCCACGGTGATGCCTTCGCCGAGCAAACTGCGCACAGCCACAGCCTCGATGCCTGGCACGGACAGTTCGACTCGACGCAGCCGGCGGCAGCCGGTCAGCGGCGCCAGGTCCTCGACTCGCAAGCTCGGCGCAGCCGCGAACTCGCCGATTGCCAGATGTCGCAGCAGCGGCGCCCGCGCGACTTCGACCAGGGAACCAACTCGATAGCACTGCAGGCGCAGCTCGGTGAGCTCCGACTGCAGGCCGATCGAACGCGCCAACGTGTTGTTCATCTCGCCTGCGTAGTGCAGCGTCGCAAGGCGCAACGCGCCGAGTGCCTCTGCCAACGCGTCGGCCGAAGCAGCGCGCACGGCTTCGGGCGGAGTCCTCAGATTGCCGAAGTCGTTGACAAACATGATGAGGTCGAGCCGCCGCAAAGCGCCAAAGCGACGCAGCGCACGAACGCCCTCGGGGCCCAGTTCGTAGCCAGCCAGCGTCAGTTCGGTGAGGCGGTCGGGCAGCGCCAACAGGTCTTCGTCGCGCAGTTCGCAGCGATCGAACGCGAGACCGGTCAAACGCGGCAGGTCGCAAAGTCGACGCAGGTCGTCGCCGTTCGGCCGCCAAGTCACCTTGCCAGGCGCCTGCGCACCCGGCTCCGCGCGCCCGAGTTCGTGCAACGACAATCGGCGCAGTGACGTGAGCGAACACAATCGGGCCCAGGCTTGCGCGTCGAGGTCGGCACATCGCCACAGCTCCAGCTCTTCGAGTGGCAGACGGCACAACGCGTCCATGTCGGCTCTCCCGAGCGGCACCAATGAGAGGCTCAGCACGCGCAGGTTCGGAATCGCGAGCAGCGCGGCTGTGAGCGCATCGTCGAATGCCACGAGTTCGCCGTTGAGGTGCAGCTCACGAAGCCCCCGGCAAGACGCCAACGCAGCCATCTGCTTGGGCACAACGAGCTGCCATGGCAGGCGCAGCACCTCGAGCCGGTTCAAAGCCACGAGCGACGCGAGCACCCCGTCGGGAGGGTTCTTCCAAGCTCGCTTGCCCACGCCGATCGTGCCGATGACCAGGCGACGCAGCTCGGTGAACCGCGCGAACACTTCCGCGTCCTCGGGCATCTGCAAGGCGATCGAACTCGATGCGGCGCAGCACCACCAAGAAGGTCTCCTGCACAACGTCGTCCGCAGTCGCCGCATCGGCGCCGAGCACGCGCAGGTAGCGCCACAGTGCTGGGCGCATGTGTTCTGCAAGCGCGCCGAGATCGGCGCGGCAGCCAGTGGAGGTCG
>JBDSBS010000191.1:0-12223 GCA_039921435.1 Planctomycetota bacterium
CGTTCGTGCGCGCCATCGCGGCAGCGTGTGGGAGGCGGGCCCGGCTGCTTGGTGTGCCGATCCCCGTGGCATCCGCGGCTGGACTGGCCTGCGACCTGGTCGCCGGTCTACGGCGGCAGGCCTCTTACTTCAGTCGCGACAAGGTGCGTGAGCTCGCCGCTTGTGGCTGGGTCGCCGACGGCGAACCGGCGCGCGTGCGGCTCGACTTCGAGCCGGCCGTGCAGCTTGCCGCGGGCCTCGCGCACGTCGCGCGCCGCGAAGGTTTCGCGGCTGCTGCTACTTCAGCAACTGCATGAGCAGCGCCTTCTGCACGTGGGTGCGATTGGCGGCTTGCTCGTAGATGACCGAGTTCTTGCCGTCGAGCACTGCATCGGTCGCAGCCACGTTGCGCCGCACGGGCAGCGGGTGCATGAGCAGCGCGTTGTTCGTCGTCGCCATGAGCGGCTCGTCGACGCACCAGCCTTGCAGTGAGCGCTTGACCATCGCCTCGCGCTCGGCGTCGTCCCAGTACTTCGTGCAACCCCACGAACGGGCGTAGAGCACTTCCGCGCCGCGCGCCGCCGCCGCGAGGTCGTTCTGCACCTGCAGCGCGCCACCCGCGTCGGCCGCCAGCGTGCGACTGCGGGCGAGCACTTCCTGGTCGACTTCGAAGCCGAGCGGGTGCGCGAGCGTGATGTCCATGCCCATGGTCGCGGCGACTTGCAGGATCGAGTGGGTCGGGCCGAGCGACTTCGGTTCGGGGTGGTTGCACCACAGCAGCGTCAGCTTGCGACCCTTCAAAGAGACGAGGTTCTCGCGCATCGTCATGACGTCGGCCAGGGCCTGGCATGGATGCTCGAAGCAGGTCTCCAGGTTGATGACCGGAACCGATGCATACTGCGCGTAGCTGCGCAGCAGAAGTTCTTGCCGGTCGCGTTCCCAAGTGCCCGTGCGCGAGGCGGCGCGAATGCCCAGCGCATCGACGTAGCGTGACAGCGTGCGGGCCGCGTCCTTGACATGCTCTTCGGCGGTGCCGTCCATGACGGCCTGTTCCTGCGGCTCGAGTTCGTAGAGGTCGTTGCTCGACAGGTTGATGCAGTTGCCGCCGAGCTGCACCATGGCGACGTCGAACGAGACGCGCGTGCGCAAGCTCGGCTGAAAGAACAGGAGGCCCAGCGTCTTGCCGGCGAGCACCTGGCCTGGTCGCTTGCCTTTGGCGCGCGCGGCGAGGTCCAGCAGGTCGTCGAGTTCGCGTCTGGTGAGATCTGCCGTCGAAAGGAAGTCGCGCTTGCTCACAGGTCCCTGAGTCAGTGAAGTGCGGGACGATAGATGAGCCCGTTGCCACCGACAAGCGAAGACACCCGCTGGATCGCGCGCTGCCTCGAACTCGCGGCCGCGGCGGCGTTGGCCGACGAGGTGCCCGTGGGCGCGGTCGTGGTCATCGACGGAGTCGTCGTGGGGGAAGGGCAGAACCGCGTCGAGCAGCGCCGTTCGCCGCTCGCGCACGCCGAGATGGAAGCGCTGCACGCGGCGTTGGCGACGGTGGGGGAGAAGCGCTTGCCGCAGGCGGTGCTGTATTGCTCGCTGGAGCCGTGTTTCCTGTGCGCGGGCGCGATCCTGCACACTCGGATCCGGCGGGTCGTGTTCGGCGCGCGCGACCCCAAGTTTGGCGCTGTGCGCTCGCTCGCCAATGTGCTCGAGGATGCGCGGCTGAACCACCGATGCCAAGTGACCGAGGGGGTTGGCGCGGAGGCCAGCGCGGAGCTGCTGCGGGCGTTCTTTCGCCAAAAGCGCGGGGAAGTGCGAACGCCGGGCGAGGGTGGGCCGCCGCCCAGTTAGGGTCGGCATGACAGGTCCTCTGGCGAGCCGGTTCGAGATCCTAACGATTCCGCGTCCGGCCAGTTCCACAGCACAGCGCGGGGACGTTGTTCAGCAGGCGCTCGTGCTCGATCCCGGTGTCAATACGTTCGGCGCCGTGATGTCGGACGCGGCGCGCGCCGTGATCGGTGGCTGAGCCGCGATGGGCAACTGGATCGCGGCCACGAGTTCGAACGCACTGGCTTTGAAGGTCGGGTCGTTCTAGAACGCGAAGGCGCCGTACCGCTACCGCGCAGCGAGCGACAGCGCACAGGTGCCCGCACAGCCGCGGGTGCTCCTGTTCTCTACCAGTTCAACGGCGTCGGGCCGTGCGGCTACCTGTTCGGCGCACCGATCTCGGTGCCCTTCCCGGGCTGTCCAGGCTGCACCATCGGTGTCAACGGCTTTGCGGTGTTTGACGACCCCCTGACCGTGAACGTGCCGTGCGATCCGGTGTTCGTCGGCCAGAGTTTCTCGCTGCAGGGCTGTCCCTTGCGCGCCCTCCGGGAACGGGTCCAATCGACGCCCCGTGTCAGAAACCCGTGACCTGCTGCTGCGCTGGCACAGCGGCGACCAGAACGCGATGGCGCAACTGGTCGAGCAAGAAGCCGAATTCGTGGGGCGAAAGATCCGCGGCCGCCTCGGCCCGCTGCTGCGCCGCCAGCACGATACGCAGGACATCGTGCAGGCGACCTTGCTGCAGGCGCTGCGGTCGGCGCCCAAGTTCTTGGTCTCCGACCGCGAGCAGCTGCGAGGTCTGCTCGTGCGCATGGTCGAAAACACGCTGTGCGTCCAGGCCAAGCACCAGCAGCGGCAAAAGCGCGACATCCGCCGCGAGCAGGCCCTGCAACCTGTGGCGGGCGACGCAGTGCTCGACCTCGATCCCACAGCGACGGCCACCAACCCGCGCGCCGCGGCCGAACGCACCGAGACGCGCGATTGGGTGCGGCTAGCACTGCATCTGCTCGACGGGGACGACCGCCAGGTGATCCAGTTGCGCGACTACGAGGATCTGTCGTTCGGCGAAATCGCCGAGCAGCTTGGCGAGGCCGAGGACACGGTGCGCATGCGGTACCGCCGGGCCATGCCCAGGCTCGCCAAGACCCTGTCGAGCCTACGCCAAGGCAAGCTCGGGGAGTTGTTGTGACCCGTGCGCCTGGGAGAGAATGGGTGCGACCCAGTTTGGTGATGCGACCCAGTTCCGTGCTGCAAACCTGTTCGGTGACCTCTCGTTAGGGTTCTCCAGACTGTGAGCGCCCCGCGACCATCTATGTCCCAGCCCTCGTCGACCCGACTCGAACGTGCTCTGGAGCTGTTCCTCGAGCACCAGCAGCAGGGTAGCGATTGGCAGCAGCTGCTGCTGCGGCACGCCGATCTCGCCGATGTGCTCGAGTCTTTCGTCGAGCAACTGGCGACGGAGCCGGGCGGGCTCGAGAGCGATCAAGTCGGCGACTTCAAGTTGCTGCGCACGATCGGCCGCGGCGGCACCGGCATCGTCTACGAGGCACGCCAACGGTCGCTCGACCGACGTGTAGCGCTCAAGGTGCTGCACGAGAGATTCGCGGCGAGCCCCTCTGCTCTGACCCGTTTCCGACGCGAGGCACAGGCGCTGGCCCGGCTCGACCATGCTGGCATCGTGCGCGTGTTCGCGGTAGGCGAGGATGGTGGCAAGGCGTGGTTGGCAATGGAGTTCGTCGAAGGCGAGTCGCTCGCGGCCAGCCTCGACCGGCTGCGTGGCTGTGGCGGGCACCGCGGCGACACCCTGCGCCGACTCGTCGAATCGATCGCTGGCGTCGCCAGAGCACTGCAACACGCGCACGCAGCTGGCATCGTGCACCGCGACGTCAAGCCGTCGAACGTTTTGGTGCGCCCCGACGGCGCCGTAGTGCTCGGTGACTTCGGCCTCGCGCGCGACACCCATGCACCGTCGCTGACGCAGACCTCGGTCGTCGCCGGTACGCCGCACTACATGGCACCCGAACAGGCCCGCGGCCAGCTGCTCGACTGCGATGCGCGCACCGACGTCTTCGCGCTCGGCGCGACGCTCTACGAATGCCTCACTCTGCGGCACGCGTTCGAGGGATCGACCACTCAGGAAGTGCTGCAGGCGGTGCTGACGCGCGACCCGATCGATCCGCGCCGGCACCAGCGCGGCCTGCCGATAGGGCTCGCGGCGATCTGTCAGAAGGCGCTCGAGAAGGATCCCAAGGCGCGCTATCAGACCGCGCTGGAGTTTGCCGATGACCTGCAAGCGTTCCTCGACCTGCGCCCCGTCGCGGCCCACCCGCTGACGCGCACGCGGCGTTTCGTGCGGCGCATGCGGCAGCAGCCGTTGCTCGGCGTGCTCCTGGTGCTCGGATTCTCCACAGCCGTGCTCGGGGCGGGGTTGTTGTTGCAGCTACCGAAACTGCGGGCCGCGGCCGCGGTACAGGTGGAGAGCGATTGCGAGGACGCGCTGGTCAGAGGCCTGCTGGCGCGCACCGGCAAGGACCGCGACGTCTGCTACGCGCACTTCGGCCGCGCCATGGAACTGTCGCCGGGTCGCACGGAAGCCATCGCGGGTCTGTGTCTCGCGATCTTGCACTACGAGGGGCCGGCGGCGGCGCTCGCCGAACTCGACCGCCGCTGTGCCAGCAGCGACGACCAGGAACTCGGCCGGTGTCGTGCCATGTTGCTGCGCCGCCTGCAGCGGCTCGACGAAGCAGCGGTGCTCGAAGAACGCCTCGGCCCGCCGGTGACGTCGATGGCGCTGTGGCTCACCGCCACCCCGCTGCTTTACAACGCCGGGGATCTCGTGGCCATGCGGGAAGCGAGCAACCTGCTGTCGCTCGCGATGCGCATTGCGCCGCGCCCCAGGTTGTTGCTGCACACGCAGTGGGCCGTGCTGCAAGGTCTCTTGGGGGACGCCAACGGATGCCACGAAGCCGCGAATGCACTCGTGCAGTTGTGGCCCGATCACCCTTTTGCGCTCTACATCGCCGGGTTCACGCTGCTGAACGTCGACAGTGCGCGGGCCTTGACTCTGTTGCAGCGAGCGCTCGCGCAGGGGCTCGACGACCCGCTCGGCCAGGTCAACCTCGGCGTCGCGCAGGCACGGTGTGGTCAGAACGAAGCCGCTGTGCAGACCTTCGAAGCTGCGCTCGCCCAGCCGGGTCTCGGCGAGGCGACTTGCTGGCAACTCGTACAAAACACGCGCCTACTCGGCGACCCGGATGCCGAATTGCGCATGGTCACGGCTTGGTTGCAACGCGAACCTCACAGCGTGCAGGCGCGACGCAGCATGGCCCGCCTGCTCAGCCGCGACGGTGAGCACGAACCTGCGATCGAGATGTTCCGCGCGTGCCTCGTCGATGTGCCCAACGACCCCGAGCTGAGCGAGGATCTCGCGCTGGCCCTGTCGAACGCTGGCCAGTCAGCCGAAGAGCGTGTCGTGCTCGACGCCCTGGTGACAGCACAACCCACAAACGAGCGTCTGCACGCGATGATGCTCGACGTCTGCGATGCCTTGGGAGATTCCGCCGCCGTGCTCGCCGAACACCAGCGTTGGGTCGAGGCATGCGGCCTTGACCGCGAGGCATGGCGCGAACTCGCCGAAGTGCTGCTGTCCTCCGGGTCGGATAACAACGAGCGGGCGCTGGCCGCGGCGGAGCGCGCGGACTACCTCGCCGATGGCAAGGACCCTGCGTTCCTCACGCTGCGCGCCCGCGCCCTCGAGCGGCTCGGTCACAACGACGAGGCGGCGCGGTTGCGCGTGCGCATCAGCAGCCTGGTGAAGTAGCGAGGTCGTGGAAGCGACTCACGGGGGGCGGACCGAACGCCCACTTCCGGCGTGTCGTCGAGTTCCGGGCGAGAGGCGTGCCGGCCAGTTGGCTGTTGCATTGCTGCCACCCGATAGGCACGATCCTGCGCCTCATTCGGCAACCGCGCCCCCGCGCGGCCAGCCTCGCGGAGAGGTGCCAGAGTGGCTGAATGGGCTGGTTTCGAAAACCAGTTGCGGCGTAAGCCGCACCAGGGTTCGAATCCCTGCCTCTCCGCCATTTTTTGACTTGGGCAGCGAGTGTCGAAAAGCAAAGCACCGCGGGAGGGAAGCAAAGCACCGCGCGAGCGTTTTCGAGAGGGAGGTGCCCCAAACGACAAGCGGCCATGGCCAAATCGCCGCGGGCTTGGACGCGGCGTGCAACCGGGGTTCGGTTGCGGCCATGGCCGCGATGGGTGCATGGTTCGCAGTCGACGCGCGGCTGCCGAGCAGCAGCGCACGTTCCGCGCCGTGACCGACTCAGTACGAACTCACGAAGCTCGCGATGCCGTTGCTCGTGACCGCACCAAAGGCATTGAGTCCGTTCGGTAGGCTGTTGGGCACGAACAGCGCCGCCGCGGTCGAATAGAACTGCATGCCGCAGACGATGCCCGCGGGCAGTTGCAGCGAGGTCGTCAGGCTCGGAGTGCCGCCGACGAACGCGATCGTGACGTCCAAGGATCCGACGTAGAGCGAACAGCCCGGCATGTTGAGGAACCCGAGTGCTGTGCCGGCGAGGTCCGGAGTCAGGCTCACGATCGTGACGCCGAGGTAGACACCGCTCGCGGGCGCCGCTTCGGGAATGTTGTCGATCGTGTAGGTGAGCAGCGTTCCAGCCGTCCCGGTCGAGATCGGTGCCGGCGACGCACTGAGTTGTAGGGCCGAGATGGCAGGCGCGATCGTGTAGCAGCCCGTGCCGTAGCTCGTGTGCGACGCGGCCTGCTGGGGTAGGCACGTCGTTGCGAACGCGCCCTGACTGAGGTTCCAATAGCTGCCGCTCGGTTGTGTCTCGAGTCGCAGCGCGCGCACCATGTAGGTCGTGTTGCCGAGTGCGGCGGCTGGATCGACGAAGGCCGTGCCGAGCACGGCTGCGATCGTCAGCCGGACGAACGGACCCTCGGGCTGAGCGGCGCGGTAGACGTGGTAGCCGGCGATGGCGTCAGGGGAAGGGGCCCACGTGACGTTCGCCTGCGGCCACGCGTCGACGATCGCGACGTTCGCGGGCGGCGCTATGACGTGCTCGCGCAGCGTCGGATCGCCCATCAGGGCAACGTGCACGGAGCGCGTGCCAAAGCCACCGGCCGTCGTGTCGTTCTGGCTCAGCTTCGCGCAGGCGCCGATCGTCTCACCCATGCCCATCGGATGGAATGACCAGTGCGGGCGACCGGCCCAGACATTGGTCAGCGTCCAACCCGAGCACAGGGGTGCGCGCAGCAGGTTGTTGGTCGAGTCCCAGTCGCCGAAGTAGCTGCCGAACAGCATCGTGAAGACGTTGCGGTTGGTGCTCGTCGTGAAGTCGGCCGTCGTGCCGATGCCGGCAGCACTCGTGTAGCTGCCACTGCCGCAGCCGTACGACCAGGCGTAGCCGTTGCCCGATGTCGTGTTGAGCGTCGTGAAGTAGTCCGCACTCGCGATGTTGGCCTGGCCGAGCAGTGCTGCGAAGGCGCGCCACGCCGTGGCGGCGAAGGCCTCGCCACTGAAGTAGCCGAAGTTGTCGTCGATGACGCCGCGTTGGTCGACCGCGAAGACCTTGTGGCGGTAGTCGTGGTCCTTGTCGAGGTAGTTGGCGAGCAGGTTCTGCTCGCTGAGGGCGAACGCGGGCATGTTGGCCAGATCGACGCGACCCACTTGCAGGTCGACATCGCTCGGCAGCGAGCTCTGGTCGAACTTGCCATCGCCGGGAACGTTCCGGTTCTCGGGCCGCGACGCCGAGGTGATGTTGACGGAGGTGTCGGTCCAGGTTCCGTTCCAGTCGCCGTAGTACACGTCGGCTGCCCATGCGCCCTGGTGATCGGTGTGGCCGTCGGGCGCGATCGAACCCGAGTACGGCACGGGCACGTGACCGAGCAAGAAGACCGCTTTGACGGTGCTTGGATTGGCTTGCACATCGGCGACGATGAGCGCCTTCACGCTCGGCACCGACTGGGTCGGTTGCACATCGTGCCGCAGCACGATCCAGCCGTCGCCGATGAGGTCCTGCACGAGCCGGTCGAGCTTCGGCGCCAACGCCAGCGCATGGCTCGCATCGACGAGCAGCACGATCTTGCCGCGCTGCTCGAACGCGTCGGCCTCGACGCCTGACGTCAGGAAGCCCCTGCCCGGTGGATTGCCGGCCTTGTTGAACCAGTACTCGTAGCGGGCGCCAGCGGTGACGTTGGTGTCGGTCCACGAAGTCGCGGCTGCACCACCCGGGATCGACGTCGTTACACCCCAGGACGTGGCGCCAGCCAGTCGCCGCGCGACCGTGTAGCTCGTCGCGGTTGCATCGCTCGGCCACGAGAAGAGGATCGTCGGTGGGGCGTTCGACACCTGGGCGGTGACGAGCACTGCGGCCTGTTGTGTGGCTTGACCGGTTGCTGCGGGCCCGAGCAGTGCGATGGCGGCCGCGAAGAACGTGAGGCGCTGGCGGCGTTGCGCACCGGAGGAGGATCCTGGCATGGGGGGCATGCTAGGTAGCAACGAGTTGCAGCGCTAGCCGACCAGGTGCGTACCGCATCGGGCTCTGTTGGTCAGGCTACGAGCCAGGCATGCGACCGCGCTCCCCGGTCACTTGCGCTGCACCCTATTGCGCCTCGAACGCGTTCAACGCCCGCCGCCGACATCGACGCGCGGCACCACGCGTTCGTTGGCGTCCTCGATCTCGAAGAACGTCGGTTGTCCGATGCCCATCGCAGAGCCGACGACACTGGTCGGGAACGACTCGCGCAGATTGCGCAGGTCGCGCACGTTGCCGTTGAAGAATCGCCGCGCCGCCGCGATGCGGTCTTCGGTCACGGCCAGTTCTTCCTGTAGCGCGCGGAAGTTCGCGTCGCTCTTGAGCTGCGGGTAGCTCTCGACCACGCCGAACAGCGACTTCATGCCGAGCAGCAGCGCGTTCTCGTCCTTGCCCTGGCTCGCGGGCGAACCGTGGTTGGCCATCGCTTGGTTGCGCAAGGACACGACCTTCTCGAGCACGTCGCGTTCGTGCTTGGCGTAGCCCTTGACGGTCTCGACGAGGTTGGGAATGAGTTCGTAGCGGCGCTTGAGTTCGACATCGATGTCGGCCCAGCTCTCTTTCAGCGTGTGCTTGAGTCGCACGAAGGTGTTGTAGGTCGCGATCCACCAGATCAGCGGCACGAGCACGACGACGGCGGCGACGATGACGACGAGGATGGTGGGGTCCATCAGGCGTTGAGGTCCTTGACCAAGTGGCGCGGCCACAGTTCGCAGAACTGCCGCAGAAACGCAAACTGGCGCCGGTAGTCAGCGGGGCTCCACAGTCGCTGGCCATCGCTGAGACACAGCGCGCCGTTCTCGATGTCGAGCATCGGCGGCACTGCGGCGAGCAAGAACTCCATCATGCGCGGGTGCATCACGTCGTAGGCGAAGCGCTTGTCGGTCGACTTGACGAAGAACTTGCGGCTGAACTCAGCCGACTCGAAGTCGATGTCGTCGAAGCCGAAGGTCGCCTTGATCTTGTCGAAGAGGCCCTCGGGCCGGATCAACAGCGGCGGCGTGTCCCACGGCGGGTGCACGATGAGGTAGCTGAAATTGTAGGTCGTCGTGCTCGTCGACTTGCCGGTGCTTCTGGTCACCTTGTAGCGGAAGTCGCCGCAGCGCACGTCGCATCGCCGTGCGAACAGCTCGAGCGTGCCACTCAGGGTGTTCTTGGCGACCCGCGAGTGGCCGCGTCGGAAGATCTCGAACTGCGCGTATTCGTCGTCGTGCTCGCGGTCGTTGCCGGGGTGGAAGCTCAGGCCGAGTTCGGCGGCGAGTGCCGCGAGTGCTTCGCGCCGTTCCTTCTCCGCCTTCCACCCGAAGTAGATCGCGACACCAATCAGTGCCACTAATCCTGCGACGATCAAGATCACCAGCCCCGGATTCACATGGCGAACGGTAGCGACGGCCGCCCCGCGGTGCGACCAAGCTCGCTACTTCTTCGCCGCGGTCTCGTGGATCCTCGCAACGGCCGCGCGCGCGGTCGTTGCCACGTCGGTGTCGGCGTCTTTGGTCCAGTCGATCAAGTACGGCAGCGCCTCGGCCGTGCCGAGCACGGCGAGTGAACGGATCGCGAGCAGGCGTTGGTCCTTCGCTTCGCCGGGCTTGGCCTGCGCCAGCAGCTTGGCTGTAGCACTCGCTGCACTGACGTCGATGCCGGACTTGGCGTTCTGCCAGTAGGCCTGTTGTTCTTGCAAGAAGCGGATGCGCTGCAGGGCTTCGGTGGCTGCGGCGCGGACTTTGTCGGCGGGGTCGCGCAGCGCCTTTAGCAGCGATTGCACGGAGTCGACGCTCTGCATGCGTGCGAGCGTGCTGCAGGCCGCGGCGCGGGCGTCGGTGCTGCCGTGTTCGAGCATGCCTTCGACCTCGTGCGTGATGGTTGGTTCGGCCTGCAACGGCAGAGCATCGAGGGCGGAGCTCAGGTTGCTGCCGGTGGAACGGCGCAAGATCAGCAGCCAGTCGTCAGTCGTCAGATCGATGGCGGCCCGCTGCAACGTCGGTCGCAGACCTGCCGGATTGTCTGCCGCGTGCAGCAGGTTGCGAGCTTCCGCCGCAAACTGCTTGCAGACGTCGGCTCGCAGTCGCACCAGCACGCTCTGGCCGAGCAATGGTCGCTGCGAATGGAGCAAGTCCGAGATCGCGGCGCGCAGCTCTGCGTTGGCGGCGAGGTCGTTTGTGTCGACGAACGAGAACGACGCGAGAAGCTTCCACCACTGCGGTTGCTGCGACTCGTCATCGGCGGGCCAACGCGTCTGCAGTTCCGGCGCCAACATCGGCAGGACCGCCAGTGGCACCTGGTCATTCATCGTGAGGACGTTCTGCCACACGGCGTCCTTCACTTCCGACGCGAGCAGGGTGCGCCACGCCTCGACGAGTTGTGCGTCTGTGTAGCCGTAGCGGCGTTCGCCGGGCTGTTTCGACGACGTGCGCTGCAACGCGAGGTACTCGATGCCCTTCGGGGTCTCCGCCTGAGCGGGGGATGGGCGGGGGTTGGGCCGGACCGTGTTGACCTGATTGCCGAGTCCGAGTGCATACGCGCGCGGAAAGAGGGCGATCGACGGCACGTCACCGAGCCGTGCGAGTTCGGCGAACAGGCCTATGCGCGCGTTCTCCGGGAGGACGGTCTCTGGCGTGCCTTCCCACACAAGCAGACGCCGCATCGCGATGCGCGCTGGCTCACCGACGCCGTCCGCGGAGAGCTGCACGAGGACCTGGGCTATGCGGTCGGCGGCGGCCGGCAGGCGATCGACAAGCTGGCTCAACCAGGCCGGGGCCTCGACGGAACGCGTTCGCGCGACGAGCCACAGCAGAGCGTTGAGGTCGTTGCCGGGCCCCTGCAGATGATTCTGCACACCGCGACGGCTGGAGCCCGAACGAGTGTAGACGTCCCACTTCTCGGGCGGGGCCGCCATGACCTGATCGATGACGAAGCAAAGTGCGGGGAACGTCTGCGGCGGCAGGTCCATGGTAGAGAGCTGTTGCAGAGCACCCTGCACGCGCGGCAGGCGCGGCAGAGCTCGCACGAAGCGCACGAGCTGAGCCGGCTCCGCCAGCGCGAAGAAGCGCGCGAGCCACTGCGGGTCGGTACCCATGTAGGAGCTGTAGCCGAGTTCGACGAGTTCGAGCAGGGCGTCGATGCTGCGCTGCGTCCAGGCCGGTTCGTGCAGCGTGATCAGCACCTGGAGTTCGGCGCGCGCGGCGTCGTCGCGGCGAGCCTGGTTGTCGATGCTGCCCAGTGCGCGGCCGGCGGCGAGTGCGAGTTGCATCTGCTCGTCGTCGAGCGCGATCTGCGAGGCGGCCTTGTTGTCCAGGCCCGAACGCAACCCGTTCGGATACAACGGCAGCGCCGACAGCCAGAGCTGGCGCGCCGCACGCGGTCCGTGTTCGGCAAAGGCCTGCATGAGCTGGCACGCCGAACGGGCGACGAGCGGGTCGCCGTCGCGCAGCGCCGTGCCAACCTTGTCGCCGATGGCGGCGAGGCATCGATCGCGTTGCTCGCCGTCCATGTCGCGCCAGCGCACGCGCAGGCCGTCGAGGCCGGCTGCTCGCGCCGTCGGGGCGGCGTCCGTCAGCAACTGCTGCAGCTCGGCCACCGGCCAGCGACCGGCCAGCACGAGCACCTTGCGCGGCACTTCCCCCGTTGGGTCCTTGTCGCGCAGGAACACGAGTGCCGTCGGCAGCAGGTCGTCGGTCGCGAAGGAGCACTGCGCGACCATCATGAACCGCAAGTTAGCCGACGAGTCGTTCGCTACTTCGGCGAAGAACGTCTGCGCTGGCGGCGTGCCAATGCCCCAGAGCAGGCCCGCGAGGGACATGATGTGCTGGGGGGGAACCTGGGCGAGGGCCACCACCTTCATGCCTATCGCTTGGGGCGGCTGCAGCGCGTCGGTGCGC
>JBDSBS010000192.1:0-6538 GCA_039921435.1 Planctomycetota bacterium
GTGCCGTCCTTCTCCAGGAACGAGGTCCCGGGCAGGAACACGTGCGCGAAGCGCGCCGTCTCGTTGATGAAGATGTCGTGCACGATCAGGCACTCGAGCGATTCGAGGGCTTTGAGCACGTGCTTGGTGTCGGGGTCCGACTGCGCGATGTCCTCACCCTGCACGTAGAGCGCCTTGAACGAGCCGTCGATCGCGGCGTCGAACATGTTTGGAATGCGCAGACCGGGTTCGTCCTGGATCGGCACCCCCCACGTTTCGGCAAACAGGGCCCGCACGCTCGCGTCGCCGACGTGCCGGTAGCCAGGCAGCTCGTGCGGGAACGAACCCATGTCGCACGAACCCTGCACGTTGTTCTGACCGCGCAGCGGATTGACGCCGACTCCGGGCCGACCGAGGTTGCCGGTCAGCATCGCCAGATTGGCGATCGCGATCACTGTGGTACTGCCCTGGCTGTGCTCGGTGACGCCGAGGCCGTAGTAGATCGCGCCGTTGCGCGCGGTGGCGAACAGACGCGCGGCGCCGCGGATGTGCTCTGCCGACACCCCGGTCGCCTCTTGCAGCGCTTCGGGCGAGTTCTTCGGCAGGCTGATGAACGCCTTCCACTTTTCGTACTCGGCGACTTCGCAACGCTCCCGCACGTAGCCCTCGCGGGCCAAGCCCTCGGTGACGATGACGTGCGACATTGCATTGAGCACGGCGACGTTGGTGCCGGGCCGCAACGGCAAGTGGAAGTTCGCTTCGACGTGCGGCGTGCGCACGAGGTCGATGCGCCGCGGATCGATGACGATGAGTCCCGCGCCGCGCTCACCAGAGGCACCGCGCAGGCGCCGCTTCATGCGCGACGCAAACACCGGATGGGCGTCGGTCGGGTTGGCCCCGATGACGATCGCGCAATCGGTCTCGTCGATGCTGTCGAAGTCCTGCGTGCCGGCCGACTCGCCGAGCGTCGTCTTGAGACCGTAGCCGGTCGGCGAATGGCAGACGCGCGCGCAGGTATCGACGTTGTTGTTACCGAACGCAGCGCGCACGAGCTTCTGCACCAGATACGTCTCCTCGTTGGTGCAGCGCGAACTCGTGATGCCGCCGACCGAGTCCCTGCCGTACTTCTTCTGGATGCGCTGGATCTCGCTGGCCGCGTAGCCGATCGCCTCCTCCCACGACACTTCGCGCCACGGGTCGGTGATCTTCTGGCGGATCATCGGCTTCTTGACGCGGTCGGGATGCGAAGCATAACCCCACGCAAAACGCCCCTTGACGCAGCTGTGGCCGTGGTTGGCCTTGCCATCCTTGTGCGGCACCATGCGCACGACTTCGTTGCCCTTCATCTCGGCGCGGAACGCGCAACCGACGCCGCAGTAGGCGCACGTCGTGTCGACCACGTGGTCGGGCTGACCTGCTTCGACGATCGACTTCTCCATGAGCGTCGAGGTCGGACAGGCCTGCACGCAGGCACCGCACGACACGCACTCGGAGTCGAGGAAGTTGGTCGGCCCGGCGGCGATCTTGGATTCGAAGCCGCGACCTTCGACGGTCAACGCAAACGTGCCCTGCACCTCTTCGCAGGCGCGCACACAGCGCGAGCAGACGATGCACTTGGTCGGATCGAACGTGAAGTACGGGTTCGACTCGTCCTTCGCGGCCGTGAGGTGGTTGTCGCCGTCGTAGCCGTAGCGCACTTCGCGCAGGCCGACGACGCCGGCCATGTCCTGGAGTTCGCAGTTGCCGTTGGCGGGGCACGTCAGGCAGTCGAGCGGATGGTCGCTGATGTACAGCTCCATGGTGTTGCGGCGCAGGTCTGCGAGCTTCTTGCTCTGCGTGTTGACCTTCATGCCCGGCTCGCACGTCGTCGTGCACGAAGCAGGATAGCCCTTGCGCCCTTCGACTTCGACGACGCACAACCGGCAGCTGCCGAACGCCTCGAGGCTGTCCGTGGCGCACAGTTTGGGCACCATGACCCCGGCGTCGGTGGCGGCACGCATGACCGAGGTGCCGGCGGGCACCGTGACCGGCACGCCGTCGATGTGCACAGTCACGGTCGTTGCCGACTTGCGGGCGGGCGTTCCCGCGTCGAGTACCTTGTTCGAATACATGTCGTTGTCTCCGGCCGAACTCAGCGCCGAGGCGCGCCAGCGGGCCTGAAGTCCTCGGGCCAGTGTTGCAGTGCACTGAGGACCGGCGATGGTGTCAGGCCGCCCATGGCGCACAGCGAAGCGTGCACCATTGTATCGCACAGGTCCTTCAGCAAGGTGAGGTTCTGTTCGCGCTTCTGGCCCGCGACGATGCGGTCGATGACTTCGGTGCCGCGCGTGCTGCCGATGCGGCAAGGCGTGCACTTGCCGCACGACTCGATGGCGCAGAACTCCATCGAGAACCGCGCCTGCCTAGCCATGTCGACGGTGTCGTCGAAGACGACGATGCCACCGTGGCCGACCATGCCGCCGGCCGCCGCAAACGCCTCGTAGTCGAGCGGCGTGTCGAACTTGGACGCTGGCAGGTAGGCGCCGAGCGGGCCGCCGACCTGAACGGCACGGATCGGCCGCCCCGTTCGTGTGCCGCCGCCAAAATCGTGGAGCATCTGCTTGAGCGTGATGCCGAACGGCACCTCGACAAGGCCGCCGTACTTTACGTTGCCAGCTAGCTGGAACGGCAGCGTTCCCTTGCTGCGACCGACGCCGAAACCAGCGTAGTGCGCACCACCCTTCTGCAGGATCAGCGGCACCGCCGCTAGCGTCATGACGTTGTTGATCGTGGTCGGCTTGCCCCACAAGCCGCTGATCGCCGGCAGCGGCGGCTTGGGCCGCACCATGCCGCGCTTGCCCTCGAGGCTCTCGAGCATCGCGGTCTCTTCGCCGCAGATGTAAGCCCCGGCACCGATGCGCAGGTGCACTTCGAACTTCTTACCGCTGCCGAGCACGTTGTCGCCGATCCAGCCGGCGGCGCGCGCGCGTTGCATCGCCGTCGTCAGCACGATGCGCGCGTCGGGATACTCGGAGCGCAGGTAGATGTAGCCCTCGGTCGCGCCGACGGCGAGGCCGGCGATGACCATGCCCTCGAGCAGCATGTAAGGGTCCCCTTCCATGACCATGCGGTCGCTGAAGGTGCCGGAGTCGCCTTCATCGGCGTTGCAGGCGATGTACTTCTGGTCGGCCTGCGTGTTGAGCACCGTGCGCCACTTGATGCCGGCTGGGAACCCAGCGCCGCCGCGGCCGCGCAGCCCGGACTGCACGACTTCTTCGACGATCGCGGCGGGCGCCAATCCGAGTGCCTTCTCGAGGCCCTCGAGGCCGCCGCTCGCGGTGTAGTGCTCGGTGCTGATCGGATCGATGACGCCGATCCTGGCGAATGTCAGCCGCGTCTGCTTCTGCAGGTACGGGATCTGCTCCGTCGGACCGAGTCGCAGCGCGTGCTCGCCCCCCTGCAACATGCCGGCCGCAAACAGCGCGGGAACGTCGGTCGACGTGACCGGCCCGTAGGCGATGCGGCCCTTCGGCGTCGCCACTTCGACCAGCGGTTCGAGCCAGAACATGCCGCGCGAACCGTTGCGCACGAGCTCGATCTTCGCCTTCGCCTTGCCCGCTTCGCGAACGATCGCATCGGCCACCGCGTCGGCGCCGACCGACAACGCCGCACTGTCGCGCGGCACGTAGACGGTGGCATTCATGCGCGGCCTCCCGCGGTCTTGGTCGAGGCCAGCAGTTCGTCGAGGCGCGCCTCGGTGACGCGCCCCTGGAGGTTGCCGTCGAGCAGCAGCGCCGGCGACAGCGCACAGTTGCCGAGGCAGTAGACAGGCTCGACCGTCAGGTTGCCGTCGGCCGAAGTCTCCTTCATGCCAACCCCATGATGCTCGCGCAGGCGATGCTCGAGCCGTTCGCAGCCCATCGACTGGCACGCTTCGGCGCGGCACAACTTGAGCACGTGGCGGCCCGGCGGCTTGCTGCGGAAGTCGTGGTAAAACGTGATGACGCCGTGCACGTCGGCCAACGAGATGTTGAGGCTCTTGGCGAGGCGCTCGGTGGCCGCGGGTGGCACGTAGCCGAGTTGATCCTGGATCGCGTGCAGGATCGGCAGCAGGGCGCCGGGCAGGTCTTTGAGCCGAGTGATGGCCGCGTCGATGACGGCGAACTGGGCTTGGGTGGCGGCGTCAGGCGCGGCGCGGTTCGGATCGCTGGAGGGCATTCGGCAGGTCGGGGACCGGGGACGCGCCGTTTGTAGCAGAAACCGGGCTCAGGTCACGCGACGAGCTGGGCGCCGTGCGGTTCGGCCTCGGCGCGCCCTCTCAACCGGCACCACCCGCGACGATCGCCCGAGCCTTCTCGAGCAGCGCCGCGCGCTCGTTGCCAACCGGTTCCGCCGTGACGTCTTCGAGCAGTGCCTCGAGGATCTCGCCGATCAACCGCCCCGGCGCGAGCCCGCACTCCCGCATCAGGTCGTTGCCGTCGATCGCCAGATCGCGCGTCGACAACGCCGCACCCTGGGCGAGAACTCGTTCGACGTGCGCCTTCAGTGCAGCGATTGGCTGCAGCAGCTCGGGCTCGATCGTCGCCGCCTTGGCCCGCGTGTCGGCTTCGCTGAGCGTGTAGAGATCCTCGACGCGGTCCTTGCCGACGCGACGGATCCATCGCCGCACGGCCGCATCCGTCCACTGGTCGTAGTGGAACAGATGATGCCGCACGAGGGCTGTGATGCGCGCGCGTTCGTCGTTCGAGAACTTGAGGCGCTGACAGATCGGCTCGGCGATCTCGGCGCCGATGCGATCGTGCTCGTAGAACGTCCAATCCTTCGTCTTTTCGCTGAAGGCTCGCGTGCGCGGCTTACCGACATCGTGCAGCAACGCGGCGATTCGCAGCACCGGGTCGCCCACGCACGCATCCATGCAGGCCATGCCGTGGCGCCAGACGTCGAAGGCGTGCCACTTGTTCTGTTCCATGCCGACGCCCTCGAGCAGTTCGGGGCACGTGATCGCGAGCATGCCAGTCTCGCGCATCAGGTCGAACGCGCGCGAAGGCGTCTTGGCCTTCATCGTCTTGATCCACTCGTCGCGCACGCGCTCGGCACTGACCTTGCGGAACGTGCCGAGCGTCGGCGCGATCGCGGCCAGGGTCCCGGACTCGAGTTCGAACTCGAGCGTGGCCGAAAAACGCGCAGCGCGCAGCACGCGCAGGCCGTCTTCGGCAAACCGTTCGCGCGCCACGCCGACAGCGCGGATGAGCTTCGCCTCGAGGTCGCTGCGCCCGCCGTGCGGATCGATGAGCGCGCCGCTCTCGGGTTCGACGGCGATCGCGTTGATCGTGAAGTCACGCCGCGCCAGGTCGGCCGCGATGTCGCCCGTGAAGCGCACCGAATCGGGCCGCCGCCCGTCGGAATAGGTGCTCTCGCCGCGCAGCGTCGTGACCTCGTAGTGACGCCCGCTCATGACGAGCGTCACGGTGCCGTGCTGCAGCCCGGTCGGGATTGCGCCGGGGAAGACCTGCATGAGTTCGTCGGGAGGTGCATCGGTCGCGACATCCCAATCCGCAACGGCCTTGCCGAGCAACGAGTCGCGCACGCAACCGCCGACAATCCACGCCCGCCGTCCGGCCGCGCGGAGCTGGCCGGCGATCGTGAAAACGTCGTCTGGAACGAGACGGAGATCGAACGCATTCATGGGTAGCTCGCGAGTGCTCTGTGCGGACCACCAGTGGATGCGACCTCGCACGACAAGGCAAGGTCCTTGGCCACGCCCCGGCAGGTAATCGACCCCACGCTGCGGAGGCGACCAGTGGTTTCGCGCGGACCCTGTCGCGCAAGCGGAGGCACCGGCAAGATGAATAGGGACACCGCGCGACAAACATTCAGCGACATGGACGAGCCGAACCACGAAGCGAAGGGCTACTGCCGCAACTGCTCCCACTTCGCCGCAACCGGCTCCAACTGCGAGCTGCGGCGACTCGTGATCCCCGAGCCAGAGCTCACGGGTTGCGCTAGCCATCCGCAACACGGCCCGCTGCGACGCCCGTTTCCGATCGGACCGGTCGTTCACACAGCGAACGGCAACGCCGGCGTGCACCAGCCCTCACCCGATGACCGAGCGATCCGCGAACGGTTGCTCGAGCTGATCGAGGACATCAAGGTGCGCGGCACACAACCACTGTCGGCCCGGGAGACCATCGTCGTGTGGCAGCTGCGCGAGTTCGGCGAACCGCGCGCGTTCCATCACATCGATCGCATCGACGCCGCCATGGTGATCAACCGCGCCCGGGCCGACGGCAAGATGCTGCCGGCGCTGACACTGTTTGGCACCGCCCAGCAGATCGTCGCCGCGACGATGCCGGAGCTTGCTCAAAGGCCTCCGGCCAGGCCGCACGAGTTCCTGCTGCAGTACTCGCTGGCTGGGCGCCTACTGCTGCTGTCGACGATCCTGGTGGGCGCGGCAGCGTTCGCGGGATTGCTGCTCGCCGAGGCCTCCCTGTGGCGGCACGTCGGCCGCGGCGAGATGGTGCTGCACTTCGGCGTGCTCGGCGCCATCGCTGCACTGTTCGCCGCGCTGTGGATGTGGGCC
>JBDSBS010000193.1:0-4612 GCA_039921435.1 Planctomycetota bacterium
CAAGCGGCTGGCCCAAGAGGCCGAGCGCACCGGGCATCGCGGACCATTCGTGCTCGACGAGCTACCCTACCTGGTTGTCGCTTCGCCGGAACTGCCGTCGACCCTGCAGCGCTTCGTCGATCACGAAGCGAAGCAGGCGCGCCTCGTGCTGGCCGTCGCCGGCTCGAGCCAGCGCATGATGCAAGGGCTGGTGCTCGACCCCAAAGCGCCGCTGTTCGGCCGCGCGACCGAGGCCTTCCAAGTGCGGCCCCTGGCCCCCAAGTGGCTAGGCCCGGCTCTTCGCCTGCGCAGCAGCCTTGCCATCGTCGAAGCATGGAACGTCTGGGGTGGCCTGCCGCGCTACTGGGAACTCGCCGCGGGCTTCCCGGATCGCCGCGCAGCCGTGGATGCCTTGGTGCTCGACCCGACGGGTCCGCTGCACGACGAGCCGTCGCGGCTCTTGCTCGAGGAACTGCCGCCGGCGATCGGACTGCGGCCGATCCTCGACGCGATCGGCTCGGGCGCCCACAAGCTCAGCGAGGTGGCCGGGCGCATCGGTACCCCGGCGACATCGCTCGCGCGCTCGATGACGCGGCTCGTCGAACTGGGCCTCGTCGTGCGCGAAACGCCATTCGGCGAACCGGAGCGCTCCACCAAGCGCGCCCTGTATCGCCTGGCCGATCCGTTCCTACGACTGTGGTTCTCGCTGGTCGCCCCGCGACGCGCGATGCTGGCGCAGGTCGATCGCAAAGCTCGGTTGGCCCTATTCGACGAACGTGCTCCGCACCTCGACGCCGCGAGCTGGGAGGAACTGTGCCGGGCCGCGATTCCCCGTCTAGGCAAAGTGCTCGGTCACGACTTCGGACCTGCCCGCCGCTATTGGGGCGGCAACGGGCCAGAATGGGATGTCGTCGCGGAAGCGCGCAACCCCAAGGTGCACCTGCTCGGCGAAGTCAAGTGGTCGCCGCGTCCCGCAACGGCGACCTTGCTGGGCAAGGCCCACGCGCAACTGATGGAGCGCGGCGTACCACCGTTCGCACAAGGTCAGGTCGTGCGCGCCCTGTTTGTGCCATTCCTGCCGCGTCAGCGTCCCAAGCAACTGCCGCGCGACGTTCGACTGATCGATGCCGCTGCGTTGCTCGCAGTCGTTGGCCTCGACGACGCATGATCCTCGCGAGCATGGCCCGCCAAACCACCGCATTCGCGGCTGGCTACGCGACGAGCGGTTTTCAATCCGACCGCGTCGCGACGAAGACACCCTCTGGTTGAGTGAGACGCGCTTCGCTCGGGTTGCCCGAAGCGTCGAGTATGAAGTCGACCGAGTAGCCGCTGAGGCCGTGCAGGCCAAACCGCAGACCGCGCTTCGGCTCGAGCACGTGCCGCTGGCCCGGCAGCGTGAGCACGAGCCGCGTGCCCTGCACGAGCACGGTCGCCATCTTCGACTCGAGCTGGTAGCGCCCCGCCCGGGTAGGGCGGGTAGAACTCATCACTGCAGTGATCAGACACGAGGCGCTCTAAGACCTGACTTTGCGTCGACAGAGCCCGCCGCCCGCCGCCAGCGTCAACATACTGAAGCGACGGTGGCGTGATGGAAGCAACGCACGCGGTGATGACGAAGGAGGTGCTGATGAGATCGACCGTGCCCGGGGCGCCTCGGCTGGTCACTTCGTCGAATCGAGGAAGAGACCCGGGTCCGACGTGGCAGCCACTACCAGAGAAACGCCTCCTCTGGCGACGCGAATAGTTCACCGAGTCGGTGTTTCTGGAAGACCGCCTCGCGCGTCACACCATGCTTTTCCAATACGCTCATCGCCACGGCGCGCTCCTTGGGAGCCCAGGAAGCCATACTGCGAAACACAGTGCCGAGCGTACTATCACAGTAATCCGCTTTCGCTCCATGCTCCAGCAACAAGACCACTACGTCCATATGCTTACCCAGCACAGCCCAATCAAGGGCGTTTTGGTCATACGGTTCTGGAGAGTCCGGGGCCGCGCCATGCGCAAGCAGAATTCTAGCGCAACCCAACCTCCCCGAAGCACATGCACAACAAAGCGCCGTCCTGCCCAAACTGTCGCGCAGCCCAACCTCACACCCCAACTCCAACACCAAAGCCACCGCTGCAGAATGATCTTCAATAATCAACCAATGCAACACTTCGTTCTCAGTTCGTAGCACAGTTGGATACTGCTTCGCCAGACGGCACGCCTCCTCCCGGTTATTGATGCATGCGGACAGAAACCTCTGCAGGATGGCTGCGTCTTCATTCATTGATAGCCGGCTGTCAGGAACATCAGGTTGTTGTACTGAAAGTCGGTGCGCAGATCGTGATTGAGCGGCAGGTAGCGCAGGCGATGCACCATCTCGGCGCGTTCGAACGTGGCGCCGTACCACACCGGGTCGTGGCGGGGCATGCCGCTGCGGTGGGTAACGAGATCGCGCGGCGTCAGTCGTTCGCCGATCTCGGCGTCGGCCAAAGCAAAGTCGGGCAGCCAAGTTCGCACGGGCTTGTCCCAATCGAGCACGCCGTCGTCGACGAGCATCGCCAGGAGGCACGTGGTGAACGCCTTGGTGCTGCTGCCGATGGCAAACAGCGTGTCCGCAATCACCGGCAAATGAGCGCCCTCGTCGCACTGGCCACTGACCAAGGTCGTCGCGAGTCGTTCACCTTCGATCACCGCCACCGCGACTCCGGGTGCATCGAACATCGCGCGCGTTTCGTCGAGCCAGCCCTGCAAGTCGTCGAAGCGCGCCTTCGACGCGGCAGCGAGAGCACCGGCCCGCGCCAACGAGAACTTCAGCTCGTGCCCCGCCTGCGTGAAGGTGCCCACAAACGTACCGCTGTCGGCCGCGAGCTGGCCACGGAACGTCGGTTCGCCCGGCACATCTTCGATCGCAAAGGTGAGCGCGTCACCGTTCTTCACGAAGCCCACGATCGGCATCGCGTCCGCGCCCTGAGCCGGGATGTCGATGCTTGCGCGCAGCAGGGCATCGCTCTCGGTCAGGTGCACCACCACGGCGAGCGGGGCGCCCGGCACTTCGACGCGGCCGCGCCAGTCGCCGGCGAACGACTGGCTGAACGCAGGGGCGATGGCCGAGAACAGGACGAACGGCAGGTGCAGTCGGAGCATGGGGGAAAGCGAAGGTGGTCACTCAATCCACGAAGCACTACCACGGGTGCAGGGATTTGCGAAAGGCGGCGCGCCAACGCGGCGATCTGTCCACTTCGCCCACGCGCAGTCCACCGGCCCGCAACCGTGTATGGTCGACCGCAGCATGTCGTTCCGGATATCGATCACGCCTCTACTGGCTTTGCCTGCACTCGCCGCCGCGATGCTGCCGGCGCAGGTCGAAACGAAGCCGCAGCTGCTCGTCGAGCGCGAACTGTTTCTGATCGGCGGCGAAAGCCACTCCCTTTGCTACTCCCTCGATGGAAAGTGGCTCGCCTCGGGAGGCGACCGCGGCGAAGTGGTCGTCGTCGACGCGGTGACCGGCGCGGTGCGCACGGTAATCGAGGTGTCGGACCACTGGATCGGCGGGCTGCACTTCTCGCCCGACGGCGAACGGTTGGCTGTGGTCGGCCGCAGCTTCACGCTGTGGGACATGCGCAGCGGGTTGCGACTCGGTGAGCTGCCAGCCAGCGGTGCCACGCCAGTCGATTGGAGTGGAGACGGCGCCTTGATCGCCATGGTGCGCAGCAACAACGAAGCTCTGCTGCTCGCAGCCGACGATTTGACCGTGGTGCGCACGCTGACACTTCCGGGCCCAACCGCGGTCGATGCGATCGCGATCGATGGCAAGGGCGAGCGCGTGGCCGTCGGGAAGCGCAGCGGCGAGACGTTCGTGTTCGATGTCGCGACCGGCAAGCTCGTCGACACGCTGCAGCAGCCCGATTGGGTGCATGGGCTCGCGTGGCTCGACGACGGACGGCTGTTGCGCCTCGGTTGGGAGGGCACACTGCGCGGCTTTGCGACCGAAGACCTGCCGCTCGGAGCGACGGCGTTTTCGTTGGCGGCGCAGCGCGACGGCTCCCGCGTAGTGGTGCGCACCGCACACGACATCGTGCGCCTCGCGCCCGGCGTCGAAGCAGTGCATCTCGCGGGCAGCGGCTCGATCGCGCTGCACCCAGACGGCCAGCAGTGGGTTCGAGCGTTCGCTGGCAGGGTGGAGATCTATCGCGGCAATGACCTGCTGCGAACGTTGCCGGATGCACATCGGCAGCATCCGAGCGACGCCGTGTTGACGGGCGATGGCCGGTATGCAGTGGTCGATGCAGACGTGATCGACAGGGGCAATCCGTTCATGGTCATGGTCATGGATGGAGGCCCGACGCACGACGGCGGTCGAAGCGTGTTCGAAGTCGCGACCGGCGCGCGGGTGGCAAACACGGGACTGCCAACGGAGGGCACGTTGGTGCCGATGACGCAGGGCGTCGAGGTGGCCCTGCTGCGCTACGTCACAGATCCGGCCCGGGTGCACACGTTCGAACTGCAGTTTTGGGAGATCGCTCTCGGCAACACCAAACAGGCACGGCTCGTGCGGTCCGTGCCGCTCGTGCTCGAGGATCGCTGGTTCTTCTCGTCACGGATGGGGTGGTTGTCCCGCGAGGGAGGTTACTTCGCCTACGCCGACCAG
>JBDSBS010000194.1:0-8120 GCA_039921435.1 Planctomycetota bacterium
TGCTCTCGTTAGCGGGCGACATCCGAGTGGACGCGGTCGTCTCCCAAGGTTGCCGACCGATCGGACGTCTCGGCCGCGTCACCAAGGCGGACCGCAACCGCCTGATGGCGGTCGACGACAGATCCGCGCGCTGCTTCGTGGAGGAACAGTTGTCGGGCTTGAGCAACGAAGACCTCGAGCTCGCGGAACGCGGCCCACTGTTTCTCGGCGTTGCCTCGGATCCGTTCGCCAAGAGTGCACCAGCGCAGGGCGAATTCCTCGTGCGCAACATCCTTGGCATCGATCCAGAGACCGGCAACGTGATCGTCGGTGACCACCTGCCAATCGGACGTCAGGTGCAACTGCACCTGCGCGACGGCACGACCAGCGCGCGCGACCTGCAGAAGCGCCTCGCTCGGGCAAGCACGGCCAGCGCCTCCGCGGCCCTTCTGTTCCGTTGCCTCGGGCGTGGAGGACAAGAGCACGAGGAGTTCGCGAACCTCGCCCATCACGTGCCGTTGGTCGGTTTCCACTGCAACGGCGAGATCGGGCCCGTGGGCAGCTCGACCCACCTGCTCGGCTACACGGCGGTCTTTGCGCTCTTGCGCCCGGGCCCAATCACCGAACGGACATGAGCAAGATCCGCGCGCTCGTCCACACCTGGTTGGTGCTCGACTTCTTCGGCGACGCGCGGCGCACCGGCGGTGCTGGCAGCAGCCTGACGACGACCATCTTCACCCAGTCGTTCCTCGCCTTCGTCTTCGCAGCGCTGCTTTACCCGGAGACCCCGCCGATCCCGTTCGCCGCAGCCAATCTGAGCCTGTCGTCCCTGCTCGTTGCGATCGGCGCGCTGGGCAACCAGGACCAGGGGGATCGCCTGCGCGCCGACCAGGTCTTGCTCGGGTCGGCGCCGCTGAGTCGCGGAACCGTGGCGCTTGCACGCAGTAGCTACGCCGCCTTCTACGTCGGCCTGGTGACGATCGGTATGGCGCTGCCGCCAGCCCTGCTGCTGGCTCTGCTGCAGCGGCAATGGCTCGCAGCGCCCGCCTACGTGCTACTGGCCTGCGTCTGCAGCGGCTTGGCGAGTGGTGCTCTTGGCGTCACCTTGCAAGTCTTGAATCGCCTCATCGGTCCCGCCCGGGCCGCGCTGGTCGCAGGAACGGGCAAGGCCGCACTGCTCGGGGGTGGGTTCGTGCTGTTCGCGCTGGGCATGCAACACCTGCAGGAGACGGCTGACAAACTGCCCATCGGCCGAGTGGGCGCCGATCTATTGCCCCCCTACCAGGCGGCACGACTGCTGGCATCACCTGCCGCAGAGGCTTGGCGCCTGCTGCCTCTGCTGGGCATTGCTGGCGCGCTGCTGCTGCTCGCGGCCTTTGTCGGTGAAGCGAACTCGCCGCGCCGGGTCCAAGTCAGTGGCGGAGGCCCACTGCGATGGATCCTGCGAACACTTGCCAGGCGCGGACCCCGCCTCGCGATCGCCGAGTTCGTGGCTTTGTCGATGTGGCGCAGCGCGCCATTCCGTTCGCGCGTGCTCCCACTGCTCGGCCTGCCGGCCGGCATGGCGTTCTTGAGCCTGGATAGCGAAGGCCCTTCGCGCGGCTTCATGTTCACCTGCCTACTGCTGCAGATCCCGACGATCTACCTGCCGTTCTTGATCGCCTTCCTGCCGCGCGCTGATCAACCCGACACGGCTTGGGTCTTTGGCCAGGCGCCGCCGCTGCCACTCGATCTGGTGCGAGACGCCACGTGGCGGGCCCTCGTCAGCCACGTGCTCGTGCCGGTCTACGCCCTCGCGCTGGCATTGCTCTTGTGCTTCTGTCCCACGCGCCTGGATGCCACCGCGGCGACGATGTTCTCCTTCGGTGCGGCCATCCTGGCGAGCCGGTTGATGCTGAGGTCCCTCACGAGCGTTCCGTTTACGGAGAATCGCGAAGCGGACGCTGGCACGGATCTCGGCGGCTTGTTCGGCGCGGCGGTCGTGCTGGGCGGCCTCGGCGTCGTCTTTGGCGGCGTGATTCCAGAAATCGCCCGCTGGCCGCTGGCCTTGGTTACCGGTGGGCTCGCTACCGTCCAGCTACGCCACCTGCCGGCCGCGACGGCGCCGGCCCCCATGCTAACGAGCGTGCACAACGCGGCTGACCATTCATCCGAACCTACTGGAAAACAAGAGGATCCAACGGCTCACGGGCAGACGCCCCAGGCTTCGTTGGCACGCGAGCTGCGGGCGATTGCGGTGCTCTACGCCGCAGTGTGCATCCTGCCGCTGGCCGTCGGCACGATGTTCGCTACCTAGACACCGTAGTTGTCAGCCTCACCGAGAGTGTCTACCGTTGTGGCGTTCCTCACCGAGGAGTGCCCATGGACGCCAGAAGCGAGGTGGTGCGGCTTGTCCCGTCGATGCCAACGAATGGCGCCCACCGCGAAGCATCGAGTCACGAGAGCGATGCAGTAGCGGTTGCAGAGTCAACGACCGCATGGACCAATCAGGACTCGGAAACATCCGGAATGGGAACGCGGCTCAGCGTCGATCCTTTGCGGGCAACCGACCGCTACCGGTTGGTCATGCCCTACTCAGCGCGCGTCTGACGATGGCACCGTGACCGTGGCCGCGCTGCCGGGGAGCGCCGCCAAGACTCCGTCGCGCGTGCGATGGCGCACTTGGGCGGACCAGGTGATTCGGCAGCGGGAGTCATTCAGCAGCGGGGTCATTCGGCAGACCGGCGGGGTTCAGCCAGAGGCGCGGTTTTGCCGATTCTCGGGCATGAGCCAGGAGAACGAAAGGCGCCGAACCGACCGGACGCGCATTGCAGCCTTCGCCACTCTCGAGACGAAGGGCGTACTCAACGCCTGCAACCAGGCCCTCTGTTCCGTGCTCGACGTGTCGATGAGCGGGATCGGGCTCGAAACCGGTCAGCCACCGGTCGTAGGCCAAGGTGTCATCATGCGCTTGTGCCTCGACGACGTCGTGCACGAGCTGCGAACGCTGGCGACGCGAGTCGAACGCCGCGGCAGCAGCAACTTCTACCATGTTGGCCTCGACTGGAGCAGCTGCAGTCCCGAGCAGCTGACGTTCCTCGACCGGGTCCTCGCCCACTTCGAGAAGCAGCCCAGCTGAATGCGTCGAGCGGTGGTCAGGGCTGACTCCGAACCGCCTCGGAGCTTGCACCACCAGGTCCGCCGAAGCGCGCGCGAACGCCGAAGCAAGCGATCAGGGAACCAAGCCCGCCATGTCTGCCGGCAGCGGTGCCACCAGCGTAGTGTCGCGTTCCAGCATCGGATGAAAGAACGTCAGCGTGTGGGAGTGCAGCGCATGCCGATCGATGACGAGTTCGGCGCGATGCTCTTCGGCCAGGGTCCCCGCGATCTGGTGTAGGAAGAGCTGTTCGTCGCCGCCATAGAGCTTGTCGCCCACCAGCGGGCAACCGATGGCGGCCATGTGCACGCGGATCTGGTGCGTGCGCCCGGTCTTCGGCCGCACTTCCAGCAGCGAGTAGTCACTGTTGCCACGCACGAACCGATAGTGGGTGACAGCGGACAGACCGGCCCCTGCGGCACCTGTGGTCAGCTTCAGGCGCACAGCCGATGATTTGTCGGGCACGATCGGCAAGTCGACCGTTCCCTGCAGCTCGGCCGGCCTGCCGCGCACCACGGCGAGGTAGCTCTTGGCAACGAGCCGGTCCTCGAACTGGCGCGCGACGAGATGGTGGAACTGCTCGTCGAGACCAACGGCGACCACTCCCGAGGTCTCGACGTCGATGCGGTGCAGCAACCGCGGCACGACGTCGTGGGCTGGGTCCTGCGGATTGCGGTAGCGCCGATGCAGAGCGTGGATCAGCGTTCCATCGAGTCGACGTCCGGATGGGTGGACCGCCATGCCTGGCGGCTTGTCGACCGCGATCATCCATTGGTCCTCGTACAGGACCGGAAACTCCACGTTGGCGCCGGGATCGGGATTGGCGACGGGATTGGGTGGAATCTCCACAGCGATTGTCTCGCCAGTCCGAACGCGGCGAGAGGGTGCCGCGACGCGGCCGTCGACGCGCACGTAGTCGCCTCGGATCAAGCGGTGGATGCTTGCGCGCGACCGCCAGGTGAGCACGGCGGTCAGAGCAAGATCGAGGCGCTGGCCATCGAGCCGCGCATCGACCAGGATCTTCAGCTGCTCGAGGGGCTTGCTGAGGTCGCGCGGCCCTTGCCCCGGATACTTCGGCAGCATGCAGGCCTGCCGGAGCGACCTACGAGTCGCTCTTCTGAATCGTCGTATCCGCCGTCAACGGATCGAAGTCAGGCCCGTCGTTGTTGCGACGGTCGTTGGACCGACCAGGGCGAGTGCGCCGCTTCTTGTTGGAGCGACCGCCAGAGGTTCCGCCGCGCTTGCGCTCGGCCATCACGATGTTGCGCAGTCGCTCGCGCTCTTCGCGGCGACGCTTGTCGCTCGACTTCTCGTGGTAGGCGTGCTTCTTGGCGAGGCGGAAAATGCCGGCGTAGTTGCACTGGCGCTTGAAGCGGCGCAGAGCAGCCTCGAGCGGCTCGTTCGGGCGGACCTGGACACGAATCATGTTGGAACGGTCGAAAAGCAGAGCGGACTTGGAGCCCCGTATCGCGCCACGATGGCACCTAGGAGCAGCCTCGCGTATGGTGAGGCGCCCCGAACGGGCGAAAGGGGGAGAGACCATAGCGGATCGCGCCCGCAGGGCAATGCGGCACCTGCTCCGTGTCGAAATGAGCACCAGAAGTCCCGAACGCCACGTCACCCTGCAGGGAACGATCGAGCGCTTCACGTTCCGCAACCCCGACACCGGATGGGCCGTGGTGCGGCTGCTCGACGAGGCCAGTGGACGGCCGATAACAGTTGTGGGGCCAATGGCTCAACTAAATGAGCAGCAACGTCTTAAGATCACCGGAGTCGAATCCGAACACCCGCGGTTTGGCGTCCAAATCAAGGTGGAGACGTTCGAGCCAATCGCGCCGTCGAGCGAAGAGGGTATCGAGGCGTACCTGGGGTCGGGGCTCGTCAAAGGCATCGGGCCGGCCACTGCCAAGAAGATCGTGCGCGCGCTGGGTGCTGAGACGCTGCGCATCCTCGAAGAAGAACCGCAGCGCCTGAGACAGGTGCGCGGGATCAGTGACCGCAAGATCGACCAGCTGTCGCAGGCTGTGCGCGCACAGAAGGACCTGCAGAACGTGTTGGTGTTCCTCCGTGCGCACGGGCTCGGTCCTGGCCTCGCGGCGCGCATAGTCAAGCGCTACGGCGCGAACGCCTCGGCTCTCGTGGAGGCCAACCCCTTCCGGCTCGCCGACGACGTGGTCGGGGTCGGCTTCCGCACTGCGGACCGACTTGCTGGCCAGCTCGGCATCGCGCCCGAAGCGCCAGAGCGCCTCGAGGCAGGACTCGAGTTCTGCCTCGCCCAGGCTGCCAAGGAAGGTCACTGCTTCTTGCCCGAAGAGGATCTCGTTCGACGCACCGCCTCATTGCTCGCCTGTGCGGAAGCACCGCTGAAAATCCAACTGCCCGAGCTGGCACGCGCCGGCCGCGTGGTCCGCCAACTGCCGCCGGGACCGATTCTCCTGCACGAGGATCCGCGCCCCATCGTCTACCCGAGCGCGCTCGCTGCGGCCGAACACGGTGTCGCACACGCCCTCGATCAGCTCCTGCGAGTGCGCGGACGAATGCAGGTCCGTTCCAACGCTGCCGTGTCGTGGTTCGAAGAGACGTCGGGTATGACGCTGCCCGAGGGACAAAAGCAGGCTCTGGTCCGCGCGTTGACGGAATCGGTGTCCGTGATCACGGGCGGACCAGGTGTCGGCAAGACGACGATCGTGCGCGCGCTCGTGAAGATCCTCGCTCAGAAGGACCTGCGGCTGTTGTTGGCCGCACCGACTGGGCGCGCTGCCAAGCGGCTCGAAGAATCGACGAATCACGCCGCGTCTACCCTCCATCGCCTGCTCGAGTTCACGCCGGGAACGGGGAGGTTCGCTCGCAACGCACAGAACCCGCTCGAGGGCGACATGCTCGTAGTCGACGAGACGTCGATGCTCGACATACAACTCGCCTACGCGCTGCTGCGGGCCGTTCCACCGACGATGACACTGGTGCTGGTGGGCGATCGCAATCAGTTGCCCTCGGTCGGTCCCGGCAATGTGCTGGCCGACATATTGGCCAGTGGACGCGTCGCCACCACATCGCTCACACAGATCTTCCGCCAACAGCACGGGTCGGACATCGTGCGGGTGGCCCACGGTATCCTGCACGGCGAAGTGCCAGAGAGCAGTGGTGACAGTGGCGACTTCTACTTCGTCGAGGCCAAGAGTTCAGCGCACGCCCGACTGTTGATTCGGGAACTGGTCACCCAACGCATCCCGCGCCGCTTCGGCCTCGATCCTCTCGAAGACGTGCAGATCCTCTGTCCCATGTATCGCGGCGAGGCCGGGGCCGACACCCTGAATCGGGATCTGCAGGACGTACTGAACCCAGGCCAAATCGAAGTCGAGCGAGCCGGCAAGCACTACCGAATCGGCGACAAGGTGATGCAGATCCGCAACGACTACGATCGAGAGGTCTGGAACGGCGATGTGGGCCGTATCACCTACATCGACACGGGTGGCGCGAAGGCCTTCGTTCGTTTCCCCGATCGCGAGCACGAGTACCGCTTCGAGGAACTCGGGGTCTTGGTGCCCGCGCATGCGATCACCGTGCACCGATCGCAGGGCAGCGAGTACCCTGCAGTGGTTCTGCCGCTGACAACGGACCACTTCCTGATGCTGCGTCGCTCCCTGCTCTACACGGCAATCACGCGAGGAAAGCGCTTAGTGGTGATCGTTGGATCGCGCAAGGCGCTGGAGATGGCCGTGCGCAACGACGACGACGGCCAACGTCACAGTGCGTTGCGCGAGCGCCTGAAGGATCTGCTGCGGGGCGACCGAGTGCAACCGGGTGTGGACCTTGGCACTGGACCGCAGATCCAGCCGAACAACCCCCTCGAGGAGGGCCGAGACGAGTGAGCGCAGGCGGTGCGGTCGCGTCCGGCGCGGCAGGCGATTGCCGTGCAGTCACCGCCGTGATGCAGTCACAGGCCCAGCGCCGCATGAACCGCCAACGTCGCCGAGGACCGATTCAACGTGTAGAAGTGCAAGCCCGGCGCGCCCCCGCGCAGCAAGGATCTGCCTTGGTCAACCGTCCACTGAACGCCAGTCGCAACCACCGCCGCGGGGTCGTTCGAGACGATGCGCAATCGCCGGTGCAGCTCCTGAGGAATCCGGGCTCCGCACATCTGTGTGAAACGCTCCGTCTGACTGACATTCGTTACGGGCATCAAGCCCGGCACGATCGGCACCTGAATGCCAGCTGACCGCGCCCGGCGAACGAAAGCGTGGTAGTCCTCATTGTCGAAGAAGAGCTGAGAAACGAGGAAGTCGGCGCCCGCTGTGACCTTCCTGCACAGATGCCCAAGATCTGCTTCCAGATCCCTGTTTTCGACGTGCCCCTCCGGATAGCAGGCGGCCCCGATACAGAACGCGTGGCCTTGATCACGCACGAACGCCACCAATTCGGATGCATACGAAAAGCCGCCGGGAGATGGCCGGAACTCCGACTCACCCTTCGGCGGATCGCCTCTCAGTGCGAGGATGTTCTGGATCCCCGCATCTTCGAGCTTCTTCAACACCTCTGCGATCTCGTCCCGGCTGCTACCCACACAGGTGAGATGGGCCATGGTCACCATGCCCAAGTCCCGCTGGATGCGACTCACGAGTTCTAGCGTTCGGTCACGCGTGCTTCCTCCCGCGCCGTAGGTGACGGACACGAACGACGGTCGACACGGCCGTAGCTCCTCCACCGTGCGGTAGAGCACTTCGACACCTTCCGCCGTCTTTGGCGGAAAGAACTCGAACGAGACCACGGGGCTGCCCCGGCCGAACAGGGAACATATCTTCATTGGACTGTAGAGTAGGGCGTTGCCTCGTTGGGAGACAGGAGACCTGCCCTGGGTTAGCTCGTTTCAGCGGCCAACGGCGGGCACCGGATCAAAGACCGCACCCGGCCCTGGTCGCAGTCTCGGGAACGCCGGTCGGCGCGGGACACATCGCCGCACGTTCGGACCGTACATGGAAACGCGGTCCGCCTTCGAGTTGAAGGCGGA
>JBDSBS010000195.1:0-9986 GCA_039921435.1 Planctomycetota bacterium
TGGTCATGCACACGGCAGCGATGCCGAGCGGTTCGTAGGCGTCGAGCACGACCTTGCAGTCGCGCGCGCTCGTGCCGGCCGCCAGACACAAGAGCGCGGCGCAGCGGCCGGCTCGCAGGTTGCCTTCGAGCAGCGGCATGGCTTCGTGATCGCGCGGACTGCGCCCTGTCGTGTCGACGAAGATGCGGTCGCAGTTCTTGTGCTGCTGCAGCAGCCGGCGCAAGTCGGTGGCCGTGAACGCCACTTCGAACGGCACGTCGAGCAGATCCGCAAAGGCGCGCAGTTGTTCGACAGCCGCCATGCGGTAGGTGTCGAGCGTGAGGATCGCCGCACGTTCGCCGCGGTGTTTTGCGCGCGCTGCGAGTTTGGCCAGCGTCGTGGTCTTGCCGACGCCGGTCGGGCCGACGAGCGCAAGCGTGCGGAACGCGTCGTCGCCGTCTTCGACGCCAGGCTCGGTGTGCACGAGTGCCGCGAGCACGCGACTGGCGAGCGTTGGCAGGGCCGGGTCGCCGGGTCGCGACAGGTCGACGCGCGTGCCGAGCAGAGCGCGTTCGACGGCGCGCAGCACGGTGGGGGAGAGGCCGAAGTCGGTAGCTTTGTTGGCGAGAGGTTGGAAGCCGCGGGTCCACTTGGACAGCAGCGTGCTGGTGCCCGCCTGATCTCGCTTCTGCGGCGCCAATTCGGGGCGTGCAGCCACGACCAGGAAGCCGGTGCGCGTCGGACGCGTTTCGACGACGAGGGCATCGGTACCGCACTCGGCCTGCACGGCTTGCAGCGCCTCGGCGAGGGTGTGGGCTTCGAATCGTTTGAGCAACATGGCGAGTGGGGGCAAAGGGTCAGCTGGCGACCGCGATGCGTTGCGTCGTCTCGACCTTCTTCGCGGAGGTGGTCTCTTGGTAACTGAGCACGGCGGCGTTGGGGATCACGCCGGCGATCGCTTCGGCCAGGAACGGGCGCAAGTTGGCGCGCGTGACGAGCACGGGATCGCGACCGTTGCGAGCCATGGCCGACAGCGCTTCGGCCGTGCGATCGACGAAGCGCCCGAGGAAGCCGGCTGGAAGGTTGGTGACGCCCTCGTTGCCGGCCAACGCTTCGGCGAGGTTGCGTTCGAGCTCGGGTTCGAGGAACGCGGCGTACAGCGTGCCCGCAGCATCGAGGTGTGGCTCGAGGATCGTGCGCGCCAGGCGCGTGCGCACCTGTTCGGTGAGTTGGCGCGGGTCCTTCGTTTCGACGCAGGCGTCGGCCAGTGCTTCGAGGATGGTCTGCAGGTTGCGGATCGGCACGCTTTCCTTGAGCAGGCCGGCAAGGATGCGCTGCACCTGACCCAGCGACAGTTGGGCCGGAATGAGTTCGTCGACGACGGCAGGCGACACCTTCTTCAGGTTGTCGACCAGCGACTTGACGTCGTCGCGCGACAGCAGTTCGCCGGCGACCTTCTTGAGGACTTCGGTGAGGTGCGTGATCATCACGGACGAGGCGTCGATGACCGTGTAGCCGAGCAGCTCGGCGCGGTCCTTGTCCGCTTCGCTGATCCAGCGCGCCGGCAGGCCGAACGCGGGTTCGATCGTCTCGACGCCAGCGATCGGCTGCGCCGTGCCACTCGGGTCCATGGCGAGGAAGTGCCCGGCGCGCAGACTGCCGCGGGCGACCTCCTGGCCGCCGAGCAGGATGCGGTAGGCGTTGGGATCGAGCTGCACGTTGTCGCGCACGCGGATCGGCGGCACGACGAACCCCAGACCCTGCGCGAACTGGCGTCGCAGCGATCGTATGTGGTCGAGCAGACCACCGTGTTTGCCCGGTTCGACCAGGCTGATGAGCCGGTAGCCGATTTCGATGCCGAGGCGATCGACCGCGAGCAGGTCCTCGACCGCGGGGCCGCTCTCCTTCGGCTCGGCTTCCTGCTCGGCGGCCAGCTTGCTCGCTTCGTCGCGCTGCTGCGTGCGCACGACGTTGGCGGAGAACGTGAACAACAAGCCTGCGATGCCCCAGAACAGCACGGTTGGCATGCCTGGCAGCAACCCGAGCAGGCACAGGATGACGGCGACCATGCGCATCGTGCGCCCGCTGGCGAACAGTTGGTCGCTCATTTCCTTGCCGAGGCCTTCGTCGCTCGCCCCCTTTGTGACGAGGATGCCGGCGGACGTCGACACGAGCAGTGCAGGAATCTGCGCTACGAGACCGTCGCCGATCGTCAGGATCGTGTAGGTGACGAAGCCGTCGCCGATGCTCATGCCGCGGTACATGACCGCCATGATGAGGCCACCGACGATGTTGATCGCCGTGATGATGAGGCCCGCGACGGCGTCGCCGCGCACGAACTTGCCGGCACCGTCCATGGCGCCGTAGAACTCCATCTCGGCCGTGAGCTTCTTGCGCCGTTCCTTCGCCTCTTCGTTCGTGATGAGACCCGCGCTGAGGTCGGCGTCGATCGACATCTGCTTGCCGGGCATCGCATCGAGCGCAAAGCGCGCGGTGACCTCGCTGATGCGATTCTGGCCCTTGGTGATGACGATGAACTGGATCACCACCAAGACCAAGAACACGATGATGCCGACGAGCGGCTGACCGCCGACGACGAAGTTGCCGAACGTTCGGATCACGTCGCCCGCGTCGCCATCCAGCAGGATGAGTCGCGTCGACGAGACGTTGAGCGCCAGCCGGAACAGCGCCGAGAACAGCAGCACGGACGGGAACGTGCTGAAGTCGACGGGGCGGTTTGCGTTGAGCACCGCCATCAGGATGAGCAGGCTCACCGAGATGTTGATGCACAGCAGCGCGTCCAGCAGGATCGGCGGCATCGGCACCAGCATCACGGCGAGGATGCCGACGAAGACCACCGCCAGCATGCTGTTGCGCTGGGTGCCGGCGACCTGCTGCTGGGCTAGTTGTGTCATGACTCAGCGCGGCGGTGGCCGCAACCAAAGGTTGAGTGCTCCGCGTTCATGCCGTGCGGCCCTTCAAGCGGTAGACGTGGCTCAGCACCGTGGCTATGGCCTGATAGAACTTCTCGGGAACGGCTTGCCCGACCTTGACGGCGCGAAACAGCGCTCGCGCCAGCGGTGGGTCCTCCATGATCGGCACACCGTGCGCCTTGGCGAGTTCGCGGATGTTGAGCGCGACTTCGTCGGCGCCCTTTGCGACCACCGTCGGGGCGGAGTCGCGCTTGCGGTCGTAGCGCAGCGCCACCGAGAAGTGCGTCGGGTTGGTGACGACGACGTCGGCCTTCGGCACGGCTGCCAGCATGCGGTGGCGCAGCAGTTCGTTGCGCGCGCGCCGCTGGCGCATCTTCATCTGCGGATCGCCCTCGGACCGCTTGCGTTCGTCCTCGACCTCCTGCTTGCTCATCATGTTGCGCTGACCGAAGTCGAAGCGCTGCCAGAACAGGTCGGCGGCCGAGATCGCGAACACGACGGCGCCGACCCACAGCATCAGCAGCAGTGCCAGGTCCCCGATCTGGGCGGCCGCAGCGCCGAACGGGATCTCGTGCAGGTGCATGAGCACCTGCCAACGATCGGCGAGCACGTACCAGAGCACGCCGGTGATGATCGCCACCTTGATCGCCGCGAAGCCCGTGCGCACGAGCGACTGCGGGCTGAAGAGGCGCTTCATGTTGGGGAACGGATTGAGCTTCTCGGGCTTGAAGCCGATCACCTCGCGCGACCAGCGCACACCGATCTGGCCGTAGCCGAGCACCAGCGTCGCGGTGACGAGCGTCGACACGAGCACGACGAACGGGGGCGTGACGGCGGCGAGCACGGTCAGGATCTCGCGGCAAGCTCCAGACACTTGATCGACACGGTGGTTGTCGATGTCGACCGCGAGCCCTTGACGCATCGCTTGCCCGAGCGCATCGATGAACCACCCGCCGCACCAACGGAACATCACGGCGGCGACGACGAGCACGCCACCCTGGATGAGCTCCTTCGACAACGGCGAGTCGCCGCGGTTGCGCACCTCGTTGAGGCGCGTCGGCGTCGCCAGCTCGGTCTTGCCTTCATCGTCGCGGAAGAGGCCCATGGGTCACACGGGGAACATGGCGCCAGCGCCGTCGAGAAGGCCGCGGAAGGTCTGCAGCAAGAACGGGGTCCCTTCGACGATGAGGAACGAGAGCACGCCGAGCGCCAACAGCACACGCAGCGCGAAGACGAACTCCATGAGGTTGATGGCCGGCACCGCGCGACCGAGCAACACCATGCCGACCGACAGCAGCAGCATGATGCCCAGCAGCGGGAGCGAGTACTGCACCGCGAGCAACACGCTGGCGCCGATGAGCGCCTTGAGGCCTTCCCAGATGGGTTCGAGTGCGAACGGCTGGCCCACGCGGCAGGATCGGAAAGTCTGTTCGACGAGGCGCAGCGCTTCGTGATGCAGGTCGAAGTGCAGGATCAGCAAGAAGCCGAACACCTGCAAGAACTGCGAGACGACCGTCGCGTCGACGCCACTCTCGGGGTTGATCGTGCGGGCCAACGTGAAGCCCATCTCCGAACTGATCACTTCGCCGGCGGACACGAGCAGCGACGTGAGCGTCGACAGCGCGAAGCCGAGCGCGATGCCGATGATGCCCTCGCGTACTGCCATCACGCCGAGGGTCAGGATGTGGTGGGGCGTGGCGACGCGCTGGTCGCCGACCCACCAGAACACGGCCGCCAGAGAAACGGCGAGCACGAGGCGCAGCACCATCGAGTCCACCTGGCGGCCGAAGATCGGCACCACGGCGAAGAACGCGCCGACCCGCACGATGTGCAGGAAGAGCGACGTCGCGTAGTCTTGGGCCAGCAGGAAGTCCATCGTCGTTCGGATGTCGGTCGTCGGAACTAGCTCAGCCGAGGCCGTACGCGGCGAGGTTCTTGAACAGCGACACCGTGTACTCACGCAGCGTGCCGAGGATCCACGGCATCAGCGCGACGAGCGTGATCAGCACCGCCAGCATCTTCGGCACGATCGTCAGCGTCTGTTCTTGCAGCGACGTCACCGTCTGGAAGAAGCTGATCGAGAGGCCGATGAACATGCCGATCAACAATGCTGGCGCGGAGATGATCAGTGCCGTCAGCAGGGTCGACTTGGCGAGGTCGAGCAGAGTTTCGTGGCCCATGGCGCGTGCGTAGTCGAGGCAGGGATCAGGTGACGAAGCTTTCGGCGAGCGAGACCACGACGAGGTCCCAACCACCGACCAGGATGAAGAGCAGCAGCTTGAGCGGCGTCGACACGACGACCGGCGGCAAGCTGAACATGCCCATCGAGACGAGGATCGAGCTGATGACCAGGTCGATGACCACGAAGGGCAAGAACAGCACGAAGCCCATCTGGAACGCGGTCTTGATCTCGGACAGCACGAAGGCCGGCACGGTGACGTGGAACGGCGTCTCGATGGCCGTCGCTGGCCGCCGCGTGCGGCTCAGTTCGAGGATCAGTGCGACGTCTTCTTCGCGCGTTTGCGCCAGCATGAACGTGTTCATGCGCGCCGTGGCGATGCCGGCGGCCTCTTGCCAGTCCATCTTGTTCTCGGTGTACGGGACGTAGGCGCGGTCGTAGATGTCGGTGACGACCGGCTTCATGATGAAGATCGTCATGAACAGCGCGAAGCCGGTCGTGATCATTGCGGGCGGCAGGTCCTGCATGGACATCGCGCGCTTCAAGAACGACAGCACGACGACGATGCGCGTGAAGCACGTCATCGTCATGACGATGGCGGGCGCCATCGCCAGCAGCGTCATCAGCAACATGATCTCGAGCGCGGAGCTGAGATTCTGTCGCCCGTCGCCGGTCTGCAGCGCGAGCGTGACGCCGGGGCCTTGCGCCACCGGTGCAGCGCTGGTGGTGGGGTCTGGTGGCCCGATCAGGTCGGGAGGGCTCTGGGCTCGCATCGGCGCCAGCGCCGTGAGCACGCAGAGCAGAAACGTGAAGAACTGCTTCACGAGCGACCGGCCTTCTGCAACAGAGCGCGGAAGTCGTTGAGGCCTTTGGCCGACCCGGTACTCATCGACCCAGTGCGCAACGCAGGGGGTGTCGGCAAGCGGCGCGCGGGCATCGGCTGCGGCCGCGGGATGACGAGGTTCTTCGGCACGGCGCCGTCGTCGTCGTCGGCGGGATCGGCAGCCCTGATCGCCTGACGCGCCAGCACTTCGGCTTCGTCGGTGAGCGGCAGCTTGCCACTCTCGAGCAGCACGAGGCCGCGTTCGTGTTGACCGACGAGCAGGATGCGGTCGTCGAACTCGAGCACGTGCACCGCCTGGCGCGCGGTCAGCCGCAGGGTCTGGCGCAGGGTGAGGAACGTGCTGCCGCGCTTGGTCGGTGCGCCGCCGCGCAGGCGCCGCAGCAGTACGACACCGCCGACGCCGAGCAGCAGCACGCCGACCAGGGCGCTACCGATCTGCCACAGGTCGGGCAGTCGCGGCACCGGGGGTGCTGTGCGGCCAGGTCGGGAACCTTCCTCGGAGGTGAGGGCCGTGGTGGAGGCCGTGGTCGAGGCCGTGGTCGAGCCCGTGGTCGAGGCCGGAGTGGAGGCCGAGGTGGGCGCTTCGGGTTTGGTGCCGTCTTTCGCGCCGGCAGGGGCGCTGCCCTGCATGGACAGTGGTCCGAGGACCAGCAGCACGGCGACGATGGGGGGGAGCAGCAGCCACTTCAGGGTCGGCTTCATGGGAGTCTCGCACACCCCTTCGCACCCGACGTGCCAAGCGACGAACCACAAGATGTCGTGGGTCCCGCGCGCGCGAGCCCGTGGAAGAGTCGAGAACCGCCACACAGTGGCGTCGCATTGCACGACACGAGGCGCGCGCTCGCCGCCGTGCTACGTTTGCCGCGTCATGCAGCGCTCCCACTTCGACGACCTCGTGCACCGCATCAACAACCTGCTGGGCACCATCGAGATCCAGGCGGCGGTCGCCCGCGCCGAAGGTTCTCTGGCGGCGCATGCGACGGCTCTGGGCCACATCGTCGAGTCGGCGAAGCGAACGCAAGAGGAAGTGACGCGGCTGCGCGCGGCTGCGCAACGGTCGGCCGCGGACCAGGCTTGAGGCCAACGGCGTTGCGCCCGCTTGTTCCGACGGTCACGGTATCGGCCACGAACCGCGGAGGCACGGCGGACTTGGCCGCCCCCTGCCTACTTCGTCGAAGCCGCACCGTTTGCCAGCAACCAATTACGCGGCGGCCGCCTCGGCAACCGGACGCGCTGATCCGTCCGCAGCGAAGCGCAGGTCGGAGCCGCTGAGCACGGTCAGGGGCATTGACGGCTGCCACCGCCGTGCGCAGCTTGCTGTTTGAGCCTGTAGAGAGCTCGTCATTGATGGGGACCGAAAGGCACCCTGCATGGGGGCCGGCCTTCTCATCGCATCTACCCCCTCGTCGAGTCCCGCGACACGACGCTGCGCCTTGCGATCGAGGACGCGTCGACCGCGCCGTGGGGCTTCGTGACGGTGCGCGGCTTCGAGCTGGTGCGCTGATCTGATCGCGGCGTGGGTCGGCCCGCGCTGTCGCGGCGCGGATGGCCGGGCCGCCGGACCGGACCGCGAGCACCGCGGCGCCACGCGCGCGTTGTGGACTCCGGAACCGCGTGGTCGGTCCGACCTCCGGCAAATGACAGCCGTGCGTGCCGGCCGCGCAGCCTGCCGCGGTTTTCTTTCCCCGCATGGCACGCTCCGGTGTGCGACGTCGCACTGGTGGGTGTCTGCAAACACTGACGCCTGCTCGGCGACGAGCATCCCGTCAGTCGTAGACCAGTGACTTCCCAATTGACTTCCCAACGGAAACCAAGCGAGAGAACCATGACACGTATCTACGGACGCCTCGGCTCACCGATTTTCGCGGCACTGGCCCTGCTGTGCACCACGGGCACCAGTCCCGCGCAGGACGCGGTCACGGACTGGAACGTGATCATGCAGGCGACGGTGGCGGCGCCGCCGAGCAACGCCGTCTTCCAGTCGCGCTGGGCGGCGATCGTGCAGCTCGCCGTCTTCGAGGCGGTCAACGCCGTCACCAGGGATTACGAGCCGTACCTCGGGACCATCGCCGCACCGAACTGGGCTTCGCCGGACGCCGCTGCTATCGCCGCGGCCCATCGCACGCTGGTGACCCTGCGCCCAGGCAGCGCCGCGGCCCTCGACGCCTTGCGGGCCCAGTCTCTCGCGGCAATCCCCGGCGGCCCGGCCAAGGATGCCGGCATCGAGGCCGGCGAGGACGCCGCAGCCGCCATGCTGCTGCTCCGCGCCAACGATGGCTGGAATGCCATCGTGCCCTACACGCCGGGGACCAATCCCGGAGACTGGCAGCCGACGCCGCCCGCGTTCGCGCCGGCCTTCCTGCCCGGCTGGGGCCAGGTGACCCCGTTCGGTCTCCTGGATGGCTCGCAGTTCCGGGCGCCGGCGCCGCCCGCGCTGTTCACCGGAAAGTACGCGAACGACTACGACGAGGTAAGGCTCCTCGGCAGGATCGACAGCCCCTTCCGGCCGCAAGACCGCACCGATGTCGCGCGCTTCTACGCCGCCACTTCCCCGGTGCAGGCGTGGAACGCAGCCGCGCGCCAGGTCAGCTTGGTGCAGGGCAAGACGCTCTCGGAGAACGCGAGGATCTTCGCCGTGCTGGCGATGGCCATCGGCGACGCCTCCATCGCGGCCTACGATACCAAGTACCACTACAACCTCTGGCGGCCCCTGAGCGCGATCCAGGGCGGCGACATCGACGGCAATCCCCAGACCGTGGCGGATCCAAGCTGGCTCCCGCTGATCACCACTCCGGCGTTCCCGAGCTACGCATCGGCCCACGCGACCCTGTCCGGCGCAGCCCGCGTAGTGCTCGAGCGCATCTTCGGCGCGCACGGCCATGCCATCACCCTGACCAATCCCGGGCTGCCGGGCATCGTCCTCAACTACACCACCTTCAAGGTGATCTGTGACGACATCGACGATGCCCGCATCTACGGCGGAATCCACTTCCGGTTCGACCAAGAGGCGGGCGCTCTGCAGGGGAGAATGGTGGGCAACTACATCCTGACGCATCATCTGCGCTCGGCGCACGGCCGTTGATCCCGGCCGCTGCGGCGACGGATAGGAAGCTGCGAACCGGACCACCCCGGAACCCGACTTGACACGGTCCCATCGCGGCCGTGGCCGCAACCGATAAACGGTTGCAAGCCGCGTCCAAGCCCCCGGCCAATTGGCCATGGCCGCTGCGAGCTCAGGGCCCCTCGCTCTCGACAACCCTCGCGCGGCGTGGCGCGAGGGTTGTCGACACTCCGTGCCCATGGCCAGCCGTCGCCCGCAACCTGTGCACCAGATCCTCGGCCGGGTGCGGGTTGCGCACCAAGTAGCGCGCGACCTGTAGGATCCTCGGCGCGACGCGGTGGAACGGCTCCGCCAGGATCCCGCAGCCGACGCGTCCTGTACAATGAGGCACATGACCCCCGTGACGCGCGTCCTTTCCGCCATCGAAAAGGGCGACGCGCAAGCCGCGGAGCAACTGTTGCCGCTGGTCTACGACGAGTTGCGCAAGCTCGCCGCCCATAGAGTCGCTCAGGAAGAACCGGGCCAGACACTCAGCGCCACGGCGCTGGTGCACGAGGCCTACCTGCGGCTGGTCGGCAACGGGGCGGAGCCGCACTGGAACAGCCGCGGCCACTTCTTCGCCGCCGCGGCCGAGGCGATGCGCCGCCTCCTCGTCGAGCGGGCCCGGCGGAAGCGTCGCATCCGGCACGGTGGCGGAATGGCCCGCATCGATCTGGAGAACCTGGACGTCGAAGCGGAGCGCGGCGCCGACGACCTTCTCGCACTCGACGAAGCGCTGCAGCGGCTGACGGCCGAGGAGCCCTCGGCCGCGGAAGTCGTCAAACTCCGCTACTTCGCGGGGCTCACGGCCGAGGAGGCCGCGGCGGCCCTGGGCATCTCCTTGCGCACGGCGAATCGGCACTGGGCTTATGCCAAGGCCTGGCTCTACCGGCGCATGAGCGAGCGGGACGGCACCGGCACATGACAGCCGTGCGCCCCGGCCGCGCAGCC
>JBDSBS010000196.1:0-2727 GCA_039921435.1 Planctomycetota bacterium
CCGCGGGCGAACTGCAGCTGCTCGTGCTCGACTACAACGGCCCACGTTGGGGCGAGGCCGCCGAACGCGGCTTCCTCGAAGCCGTCCAGAACGGCTGCGGCGTCACCGTGCTGCACGCGGCCAACAACGCGTTTCCCGGCTGGGCCGAGTACGAGCAGATGGTCGGCCTGTTGTGGCGCGAAGGCACCGGGCACGGCGCCTACCACCCGTTCGACGTGCACGTCGTCGACCCGCACCACGCAATCACGGCCGGCATGGCCGACCTGCGCCTGCATCCCGACGAGCTCTACCACCGGCTCGTGCTCGGCAAGGGCGCGGACTTCCGCGTGCTGCTGGCGGCCTTCAGCGACCCGAAGACGGGCGGCACGGGCCGCTACGAACCGATGGCCACGGTCGCATCGTACGGCAAGGGCCGCATCTTCCACACGCCGCTCGGCCACGTCTGGACGGGCGTGCCCGCCACGCGCGCGACGTGGTTCGATCCACAACTGCGCCGGCTGGTCGCGCGCGGCAGCGAGTGGGCCGCGACCGGTGCCGTGACGCTGCCGCCCGAGCCGCTCAATTGGCTCAGCGATGCCGAACGCGCCGAAGGCTTCCAGTTGCTGTTCGATGGTCGCGCGATCGAGTCGTGGCGCGGCTACCGCAGCGAGGCCTTGCCCGAGGCCGGTTGGGTCGTGCGCGATGCGGCGATCGTGCACGAAGCGGGCGGCGGCGGCGGCGACCTCGTCAGCAGAATGGAATACCGCGACTTCGACTTCCGCTTCTCGTTCCGCGTCGCGGCGAACGCCAACTCGGGCGTGATGTGGAGCGTGCAAGAAGAGGCCGAACAGACCTACATGTCGGGGCCCGAGTACCAGGTGTTCGACGACCTGGGCACCAAGCCGGATCCGCGCCAAGGCACAGGCGCGCTCTACGATCTCGTCGCGCCCGCCGTGGCGAACGGCGGTCGGCTGCCGGTGCGCAAGGCCGGCGCGTGGAACGACGGCCGCATCGTCGTGCAGAAGGGCCGCGTGCAGTTCTGGCTCAACGGGGCTCAGGTCGTCGACACGCCCTGCCGCGGGCCCCAGTGGGACGCCATGGTGCAGGCCAGCAAGTTCCGCGACTGGCCGTTCGGCAAGGCCGAGAGCGGGCGCTTGGCGCTGCAGGACCACGGTGGCGAAGTGGCGTTCCGCAGCCTGCGCGTGCGCTCCTTGTGAGCCGACCTCGGCACCGCGCAGTTGGGGCGCTGGTCTACTACTTCTGCGTTTTCGCTCGCCACGCGCAGCGAGGGACTGAGCAAGCAGTTCGCAGCCGTGATGCCGGGCAGCTGCAAGCCTGGTCGCGAACCTTGCACGTCGAGCAGTTGCGCGGCAATGACCGAAGTTCGGCGCCGCATTAAGCATAGGTACTAACGGCCTTGAACCCACACGTATGTGTGGTATCGTGCCATCCATGGGTCACGGCCCCAAAGTCGTGGCATCTGAGGCTCACCGATGTCCGAATACGTGCCGCTGTGGGTCAAGTCGAACTTCTCGTTCCTCGAAGGCGCGAGCCACCCGCAAGAACTGGTCGAGCAGGCGCACGCACTCGCGTTGCCGGCGATCGCGCTGACCGACCGCGACGGTGTGCACGGCATCGTCTCGGCGCATGCGCGCTGCAAAGAACTCGGCACCAAGCTGCTGATCGGCGCCGAGGTCACGCTCGGCGATCCCGAGCACGACACCGCAGCCCGCCATCCCCTCGTGCTGCTCGCGACGAGCCGCACCGGCTACGGCAACCTGTGCCAGCTGCTGTCGAAGGCGCGCCAACGTTGCCAGAAGGGCGAAGCGCTCGCCACGCTCGGCGAGGTCGCCGCGTTCGCCGAAGACCTGCTCGCCCTGTCGCCCGAGCCAGCTCCACTGCAAGCACTGCGCGAACCGTTCGGCGACCGACTGTTCGCGTTCGCAGCTCGGCATCTGCACGCGAGCGAACGCCACAGCGAGGCGGCGCTGCGCACCGACGCCCGGCGGCTCGAGATCCCCGTGACTGGCGGCAATCAAGTTCTCTACCACCACCAAGAACGCCAGCGCCTGCAGGACGTGCTGACCTGCATCCGCCACGGCGTGACACTCGATACCGCGGGTACGCTGCTCCGCGCCAACGCCGAGCACGACCTCAAGACGAGCTTCCAGATGCAGCGGCTGTTTGCCGACGATCCAGGAGCACTCTCCCGCACGCGCGCGATCGCCGAGCGCTGCACGTTCTCGCTCAGCGAACTGCGCTACCGCTACCCACTCGAAAAACTGCCGTCGGGCGCCACGCCAGGCGACTGGCTGCGCGAACTCACGCAACGCGGCGCGGTCGAACGCTACCCCAGCGGCGTGCCCGACGCCATAGCGACGCAGATCCACCGTGAACTGCTGCTCATCGCAGAACTCGACTACGGCGGCTACTTCCTGACGATGCACGAGATCGTGCGCTTCTGCCGCGAGCAGCACATCCTCTGCCAGGGCCGCGGCAGCGCCGCCAACAGTGCCGTCTGCTACTGCCTCGGCGTCACCGCCGTCGATCCCGCGCGCATCGACCTGCTGTTCGAGCGCTTTCTGAGTCGCGAACGCGCCGAGCCGCCCGACATCGACCTCGACATCGAGCACGAACGGCGCGAGGAGGTGATCCAGTGGGTCTACGAACGCTACGGCCGCGATCGCGCCGCTCTGTGCGCCACCGTCATGCGCTTCCGCGCCCGCGGCGCCGTGCGCGACGTGGGCA
>JBDSBS010000197.1:0-10161 GCA_039921435.1 Planctomycetota bacterium
GGCGATGACGCGGCTCGCGTCGTCGAGACGATTCTGCTTCGTCAGTGCCTGAGCGTACAAACCCGCGGTGCGGGCGCGGGCCATCCGGTGCTCGGGAACCGTGCTGGCGCCTCGCGCGTGCGCAGCTAGCGCCTGCTCGAACAGGTCCACGGCCATGGGCAGGTCGTCGTCGCATTCGATCGCCAGGTTGGCGAGCAGCGTTGCCTCGATCCCGTCGGGGTCGCCGAGTCGGTTCTCCGTCTGCACGCGAGCTTGCTTCAGAGCCAGCAGTGCTTCGCGCAACGTGGCCTTGGCGGCATTGCTCTGCCCGGCCGCGGTCAGGGCGTTCGCAAGCATGCTGCGTGCGGTCACCGAGAGTTCGAGGAGGCGGTGATGCGCCGGCGCTTCCGCCTGCAAGGCTCTGACGTCCGCCACGCTCTGGCGCAGTGTCGTCACGGCGTCCGCGATCTCGCCGAGGCGTTCTTGCAGCATGCCGATGCGCGCGTTGGCGGCCGCGAGATCGATGCGCAGCTCGAGTTCCCTTGGTTGGCGGGCGCGCAGCGCTTCGTAGAAGCCGATTGCATCCGCGAGCAGCTGGCGGCGGATCGCGTCGGCCTGCGGCACTTCGGCCAGCTTCTGGTCGGCGACGTCGACGAGGTTGCCGACGGCGTCGCGGGCGAGGCCGTAGAACACGCGCATGTCGTCGAGGGCGAGTGCTTCCTGCTGCTGCGCGTCCTGCGCGCGCCATGTGGCCTGCAGGCTGACGACGAGGCCGATGACCAGCGATGCGAGCACGATCGCCACAGCGGCGACCAGGACGCGATGCCGCCGCACGAACTTGCGCAGTCGATAGGTTCTGCCGGGCGGCGCGGCGAGCACGGGATCGTGGCGCAGCCAACGCTCGAGGTCTTCGGCCAGAGCCAGCGCCGATGGGTAGCGCTGGCCGGGCAGTTTTGCGAGCGCCTTCAGTGTGATCCAATCGAGTTCGCCGGCCACGCGGCGCTGCACGGTTGCACGTTCGCCACCGCGAGCGGCCAGCACGGCGTCGCCGACGACGGACAACCGCTTGCTCGGCAGCGTCGGCAGTTCGTCGAGCAGGATCTGCTCCATCTCGTGACGCGAAGCGCGCCGCAAGCGTCGCGAATCGAACGGTAGTTCGCCGCAGAGAAGTTCGTAGAGCACGACGCCCAGTGAATAGACGTCCGTGCGCGTGTCGACATCGAGGCCACCGGAGCGCGCTTGCTCGGGGCTCATGTACTCCGGGGTGCCGAGCACCTGATCGGCGCGCGTGCGCAGCCCTTCGATCTCCGTCGGTGCCGCATCTGGCGGGGCGGCGGCCGCCGTCGCCTTGGCGATGCCGAAGTCGATGATCTTCGGCATGAACTCGCCCTCGTGCGCGGTGACGAGCACGTTGGATGGCTTGAGATCGCGGTGGATGAAGCCGCGATCGTGGGCGTGCTGCACGGCGCGGCAGACCGTCGCGAGCAGGCGCACGCGCTGGGCGGTCGGCATCGCGCGAGTGTCACAGAAGGTCGTCAGCGCTTGGCCGCCGACGTACTCCATGACGAAGAACGGCCGCCCCTCCGCCGTGATGCCCGCGTCGAACACCTGCGCGATGTGCGGGTGGTTCATGAGCGCGAGCGCTTGTCGTTCGGCCTGGAAGCGCGCGACGACCTCGCGCGTGTCCATGCCGAGTTTGATGACCTTGAGTGCGACCTGACGACGCACGGGTTCGGATTGTTCGGCGAGGTAGACGGCGCCCATGCCGCCGCTGCCGAGTTCGCGCACGATGCGGTAGGGGCCGATCGACGCCGGCGGCAGGTTGTCGGTGGCCGGGATCAGGCCGCGCGAAGCCAGTTGCGCCAGGCGCCGCTGTACGCGAAGCAACAGGTCGGGTCGTTCGGCGCAGACGCGCGTCGCCGGGTCGGCCTCGCCACGTTCCATCGCCTCGATGCAGTCGGCGACGAGTGCTTCGACCTTCGCCTTGTCTTGGGGCAAGCGGGGCGAGGCGGGTTGGTCGTCGGTGGGGGGCATGGGTACGGAGGTCGCGGGGCGAGCGACGCAGAGACTAGCGCTGTTCGCGAATTCCGGCCCGTTTCGGGGGCGTGTGATTCTCGCCAGTTTCTTCGCGAACGCGAACAGGAAGAGACCGCTCGTCGCTCAACCGGCACCGACGCGAACGCGCCGGCCCCGGACGCACATCGCGCCGGTCAACCCGATCGAAAACCAAGAGCACGACAATGACCACTTCCTACAAGTTCCTCTCCCTCGCCGCCCTGCTGACCCTGACCGTTGCCGCCGAGGCGCAAGGCCCCGGGGGCACTTTCGGCGGCGGCATCATCCTCAATGGCGGCGGCATCTACATCACTCCGACGCCCCCAATCTTGCCGTCTGTGCAGTCGCGCATCGGCAGCTACGACAAGACGATCGGCAACTCGTGGCTCGGTGGCACAGCCCACGCCTACGCCGGCATCGTGCGCCAGAAGTCCGGCACCTACGAGCTCGGCAACGGCACCGTCGAGTTCCGCGGCACTGCCAAGCTGCTGCAACAGAGCGCCGAAGTCGCCGAGATCGTCGGCAGCCTGACGAACGTCATGAACAACGGCGTGCAGAGCCGCAGCGGTTACCTCCGCTTCGACGTGCTGGGCTACCCGGTGATCAACACCTCGTTCAGCAACTCGAGCACGTTCGGGTACGTGAACTCACAGTTCGACTTGATCCCCGGTGGCGTCAGCTACCCCATTCCCGTCGGCCCAGTCAGCATCACCGTCGCTGGCAACGCCGGTTGCGGCTTCAGCCGTTCAGCCAATTTGCTGCTGCCGGCCGCAACCGCCAAGATCGGCATCACCGCGTCGGGCCGTGCCTACGCCTTCGCCGACGCGCACGTCGGGGTCGGCATCCCCGGCTTCACGCTCGGGGTCGGCATCAACGGGCACGTGCTCGAACAGACGCTGAGCGCCAACTGCAGTGCGGACGCGGTGTGGGGGCTGTCGGGTCAAGTCAGCTACACGCTGCAGGCGATCTCGATCACGCTCTACGCCTTCGCCGACACCATCTTCCACTACTGGTCGACCAATGTGGCCTCGTGGGCGGCCGGCCTGGTGAGCTTCAACCTCTTCTGAGCCGCGAAGATCCACGGAGAACTTGCACTCTCGAACCAGGCGCGGCCCCCAGGGGTCGCGCCTGGTTTCGTTTGCCGCCGGGTCTGCTGGCGCCGCCAAAAATGACCGCCGCCGCGAACGGCGGGGCCGCCCGTGTCGCTCGAACGGCATGTCCAAGCCAACCTCGTCATCCCGGTTTGCCCGTCTCGCCCTGACCGCCGCCGGCTGCGGCCTGTTGGCAACTCTCGGTTGCCTGCTCGCGACCGGCGCTGATCCGGCGCCGCGGACCCCGCAGCCCGAGCTGCTGCGCCTGGAAGCTCACCTGGCTGCGGATGCCGCATCTGTCCCCGCCAGCCGGCGCGATGCCGTGCACGCCCCACTCGGCTGCCTCGGCGCGCCCGCCGGCTCGACGTTCCGCTACCGTTTGACCGATCGCAGCGAGTTCCAGATCAACAGTCCCGAAGGTGGCCTGCAGCCGGCCGGCAGCCTGCACATCGAGTGCTTCGTGACGACGACCGTGCTCGATCGCCGCGCCGACGAGGTGCTCGTGCAGCAGCAACTCGAAGAACTGCAGTTCCTCGGGCTGGACGGTCGCGCCATCGAAGGCGATTTGGTCCAGGCGAGCTTCGTCGCCGCTGCGATAGCACCGGTGCTGCTCCGCCTCGACGTGCGCGGCAAGGCGCTCGGCTTTGGCTTCGCCGAAGGCCTCGACGGCGACCAGCGCAACTTCTTGCGCGGCACCCTGGCCTCGCTCACGTTCCAGGCACCAAAGGCAGGGGTGCAGACCTGGACCTGCGAAGAGGCGGACACGACCGGCGACTACGAGGCGCGCTACGACTTGCTGCCTGCTGCCGCCGCCGACGACGTCGCCGTGCGGCGCACGCGGCTCGGCTACAAGACGATGGGCGCGCAGCCCGACCTGCCCAAGCACGAATTGCGCGGCGCTGGCCTTGCCCACTTCTCGACGAAGCACGGCTGGTTGGTCGCTGGCGGGCTCGACGAAGGCATGACGATGGCGTTGCCGCTGTTGGATCTGCAGATGATCACGAGCCGCCGCGCCCAAGCTTCGCTCGTCGCCGCCGACCACACCGCTATCGATGCCGAACTCGCGAGCGCCTGGAGCCGCGCCGTCGCCCCGGTGACAGGACGCCTCGAAGAGGTCGGTCAGTTCGCCAAGGAGAGCGAACGCAAACACTGGCAACACCGCCTGCAGGGCGTCGGGCTCGACCAGTTGCTCGCGGAAGTGACGGACCTGCTGCACAAGGAGCCGGCGGACAACGAAGCGATCAACGCCGCCTTCCAGAAGCTGAAGTGGCTGATCAAGCTCGACGCCGCCGTGGCGCGCGAGCTCGGCGAACGCATTGCTACTCGGCAGCTGGCCAGCGACCTGGCGGGCATCGCGCTGTCGTCGCTCGGCGCGGCCGGAACTCCGGCAGCTCAAGCAGTTCTCGCTGCCGTGCGGGGCGACCGTTCTCTCGACGCCGGTGTGCGCGAAGCTGCGACGATCGCGACGCTGCAGCTCGCCGAACCTTCCGCCGAGCTCGTCGCGGGGCTGGCCAAGGACGCGGGCGAGGACTTCGATGGCCGTGCGGGCGCATTGCTCATGCTCGGGGCACTGTCGTCGCGGAGTTCGGCCAAGCTTGCCGATGGCCGCACACCGGTCGCGACGTTGCTTGGCATGGAGTCCGACGCCGCCTCGCGTGGGGAGCTGGCGACGTGGATGCTCGCGTTCGGCAGCAGCCGGACACCCGAGACGTTGGGCATCGCGCAACGTCTGCTCGGCTGTGGCAGCGCGGCCGTGCGCGGCGCTGCTTGCGTCGCGCTGCGCAACATTGCCGGCGAAGGCGCCCTCTCGGCGCTGCTCGAGCGCGGCCTTGCCGACGCCGATCCCGACGTGCGTCAGGAAGCGGTGCTGGCCCTCGGCCGCCGGCCCGAGGCCGCCGCGCGCGTTGCCTTGCAACAGACCGCGCAGAACGATCCGGACGAGGCTGTGCGTCAGCGCGCCCACAGGATCTTGCACCCCGGTTCGTGAGCTTCGTGAGCGGGGTCAGCCGTCCGCGGCTTCATCGTCGTCGAGCAACGACGACAGCGCCGCGAGCCCGCGCGCGACCAGGCCACGCACCGAAGCTTCGCTGATGCCCATCTGCTCGGCGACCTGCGGATACGACAGACCGATGAGCCGCGACATGGTCACGGCATCGCGCTGGTTCTCGGGCAGTTCTTGCACGGCGGCCTCGAAGCGCGCCAGCTCTTCGTTGGCGACTGCGTGTTGGCTGGGGCTTGCGATCGACGCGTAACACGCCAGCAGTGCGTCCGCGGCCGGCCCAGCCTCGGGGATCGCGATCTCGCGCCCGACGTCGCGTCTGCCGCGGCCGTGAAACTTGGCGCGGTCGAGCACCTTGCGCGTCGCCTGCATGAAGAGCCAGTTGCGGAACGCACCCTCGCCCTGCAGCTCGATCTTGTCGACGTCCTCGAGCACTTCGCGAAACACGGACTGGGCGATGTCGACGGCCGACTCGCGCGCGGCGATCGCCTTGCCGACGCGCGCCCGGATGAAGGCGACGAGCGGCGGCAGATTGCGCGCGAACAGGCTGTCGACCGCCTTGGCGTCGCCGCGGCGGGCGGCGGCGATTTCCGCGGCGAGGTCACGTTCCATGTGGGGACATCCAGGGGATCCGGCGGGGCGCGAGTATAACGACGGCCCATCCGATGGACGTACTGCACGTCATCCACCAGTTTCCGCCCGAGAGCCGCGGCGGCTCCGAGTCCTACGTCTTCGACCTGGCCCAGCGGCAGCGCGCGCGCGGCGCCGATGTTCAGGTGCTGAGTGGCAGCAAGAACTGGCGCGAGGACGTCGTGCTCGAGAGCAGCGAGGTCTGTGGCCTGCCGGTGCACCGGCTGCACCGCGACGACCTGTTCTTCGACCACCACGCCAAGATGTGGCACCCGGTTGTCGAGCAGAAGTTCACCGAGCTGCTGCAGAAGTGGCGGCCGCGCCTCGTGCACGTGCACCACTGGGTGCGCCTGACCTGCAACCTCGTCGATCTCTGTTGGCAGCAGCAGGTGCCTGCCGTCGTGACGCTGCACGACTACTACACGAGCTGTCCGCGCGCGTTCCGCCGCCGGCCCGGCGACGAGGCATGCCAGCGCGTGCTGTCGGTGGCGAGCTGCGGCGACTGCGTGCCGCGCTACGGGCACGAGCATCCCGGCGAGATCGCGGCCGGCATCGAGATCTTCGCCGACCACTTCCGCGCCGAACTGTCGCTCGCTCGCGCCGTGCTCGTTGGTGTCGCGTCGACGGCGGATCTGCTGTCGCGCACGACGGGCGTGCCGCGCGATCGCTACGAAGTGATGCCGCTCGGCTACAAGCCGCGTTTCGTCGGCATGGCGTCATTGCCGGCGCCGAAGCCAGGCGAGCCTCTGCGCTTCGCGTTCTGGGGCGGCGTCGGACGCCACAAGGGTGTCGACCTGCTCGTGCGAGCGTTCCGGCGGTTGCACGCGGCGCGACCGGGCCGCGCTGAGCTACACGTGCTGGGCGGCATCGAGAGCGAGCCGTTCGAGAGCGAACTGCGCGCGCTGGCGAAGGGGCTGCCGGTGACGTTTCACGGCGCCTTCGATGCGGCGCAGCTGCATGCCGTGCGCCCGCAGATCGGCGTGTTCCCGAGCACGTGTATCGAGACGTTCGGCCTCGTGCTCGACGAGTGCTTCGAACTCGGGTTGCCGTGCATCACGAGCGACCTCGGTGCGCTGCCCGAGCGCGCTGGTGCGGCTGGTCTGACTACGCGCGTCGGCGACGAAGCGGATCTCGCGGCGGCGCTGCAGCGCTTCGTCGACGAACCGCAGCTGTGGTCGCAGCTTAGCAGCCGTCTGCCGCCCGCGTCGCCGAACCTCGATGCACACACGGCGGCGCTCGATGTCATCTACGAGCGCGCACGAACACAGCCACCGCGCGACTGGTTTGCCGGCCCGGTGCCGGCGAGTCGGCGGGTCTGGTTCTTGATGAAGCAGCGTGAGTCCGCGCTCGGCAAGCTGATCCCGCCCGGTGGGCCGCAGTAGGGCGAGGTGCGTTCATGAGTCCGGCGATGAGCGAACAGTGGGTAGAACGCCGGATAGGTTCGAAGGGAGCATGGTGACCATCGCCGCCGCGGAATGGTCGTCGGCCACCCTGTGCTATCCTCACGGGTTCGCGAGATGAGCCCCGAGAGCACGACGAGAAAGTTCAAGGCATCCTACTGGGGGTCGTGGACTGCCATTGCTCTCCTGTCTTCGGCGTGCGCGATGCCGCAGGCGCAACTCACGAGCTCCGCAAGGCCCATTCGTGCGCTGGACAGCCTCCCGGTTTCACCGACGTGTTTGCCCGGACTGCGACCGGGCCGATCAGGCGCTCGCGTTCTTCGCCGACGAGTGGACCAACCTGGCACAAGAGACGCGTTCGAGCGTGCAGAGCTACCTGACCAACATGCTCGACCCGTTCCTCATGGAACCGTACCGCACCGTCTTCTCGGGCCGCTCGACCGTGCGCATCGCGACGCTCGTCGACAACGGCGGACTGCTCTACGTGCACATGCCGGTCGCTGACAAAGAAGCGATGGCGCGTGGTCTGCACCTTCGTCAAGCTCGAGTTCCAGCGCGAGATCCTGCGCCGGCCGAACAAGACGCGGCGCAGCTTCTTCTTCTGCGACGAGTTCCAGTCGTTCTTCACGATTCAGCAGGGCAAGGGGGACGCTGATTTCTTCGAGCGCACGCGCCAGTCCAAGCACGCCAACATTATCGCCACCCAGAACCTGCCGGCGCTGCTCAAGGTTTCGCCGCAAGACAAGAACCAGGTGCTCAATCTGCTCGGCAACTGCGCCGTGAAGATCTTCCTGCGCAACACCGACGACGAGACCAACCAGTTTGCGTCGAAGCTGTTCGGCCAGAAGATCGTCACGCTGGGCTCGGCGAACTTCGGCGGCGGCGGCGGTGGTGGTGGCGGCATGCTCGGCGGCATGCGTCCGACGGCCGGCGGCTACAGCGGCAACGCGCAGTACGACGCGTGCGTGCGCCCCGAGGAGTTTGCGCGCCTGGCGATCCCGTCGCAGACAGCGGGCATTGGCCACGCGGATGCGATCGTGCATCTCGGGTCGCGGGCCGAGGTCGAACGCAAGAAGCTGCGGTGGGTCGTGCATCCGCTCGGCAGCGGTCCAGCCCCTGACGTTGCGGCCGCGTCCGCCGTGGCGTCCACATCACTTCGTTCTGTATAGGAGGAAACATGCTGCGCTTCATGATCACGATCCTCGTCGTCTACCTGGTGTTGTTGCTGCTGCAGTCGTCGATCTGCCGCAGCGTCAACGGCGCGGTAATGGGCGGCTACTGGTGGATGTGCGGCGACGTCGCTGGCGCTCAGGCCAACAGTGCCGCGAGCCACAACCCGCTCAATCAGTTGCTCAGTGGCATCAACAACGGCCCGACACAGACGGCGCAGAACCTGCGGCAGATGTTCCAGACGGTCGTGGCGCGGCATGAGTACTTCCCGCGCGCTGGACTCAGGCTGCCGCCGGCGCAGGCGGAGTACATCTTCCGGCGCTGGTGCTGGACGGGCGTGTTGTGAACGGGCGTTGAGGCAAGCGATGAAACCGAACACGAAGCAAGAGCACGACAGCCGACTGGCCGACCTGGCGAAACGCCGCGAACAGGTGGCCGACCAGTTCTATTGAGCTAGGCACGACGGCAGCTCGCAGGAGCGCCGGCAGCAGCTCGAAGCCGAATGGAACGACCTGCGGCGACAGGAGTGCGAGCTGAAGGGGAGCAGTTTCGGTACCGCCACGACCGGCGCGACGACTTCACGTTCACGCGCACGGAGGCGGCAAACGGCGATGGCCATACCGTCGAAGCAAGTGGCACCGTTCACGACCCCGACAGTACGATCAACTGGCGACGAGACACCGCGATCGGCGAACGCCGCGACGATGCCGTTCGCAAGATGTCGCGCGGCACCGGCGATGACGCCGGCCACCTGATCAAGGCCGAGTGGGGCGCCGATCCCGAGGGCGTGGAAGCGCCTGGTCGGAGCCCCGAAGCCGTGCGTTCCCTTCCTGCCAATGAACGATGGAACCTCGGTTTGCAGAATCGCGACATGAACCGCGGCACCTACCGAGGCCTCGAGGATCGGGTCAGCAAAGAGGCAACCGCCAACGGCAGCACGGATGTCACGGTCCGCGCGCGCACCAGCGGTCGGTGGTTCGATGGCGGCCGCGAGATGAGTCGATCAGTGGAGATGCGGCGCGACGGTCGGCGGGATCGGGTCCGCGTGGGATGGAATGGCGCATTGTCTGCGATCCGCAGCGCCTGGAGCCGCGCCCACAACGCAGAGCAAGCAAGAAGACGAGTGGCCTGACCGGTTTGCCAACGAGCGAAGCAGTGTCGATCGCCGAGTGCCCCGTCATCGCGACCAACAGCTTGCCGAACGCGATACCATGCGCGCATGCCCATGCGCCAAATGAACGTCGCGATGGAGGAACTGCTCGATGCGATGGAGGAGCACAACGACTCTGTCGTTTCGTACTTCAACCAGCGCACCGGCGAAGTCGGCATCTGGATCGACCCGAGCATCAACGAGTGGCCGCAGCTCGATCGCGACGATCCGGATTGGATCGGAATCCCGCGTCTGGAATCGCACGATGCATTCCGCACGATGGAACGGTTCGTCGACGGCCTCGACGAACTCGACGTGCAGCGCCAACTGCGCACCGCACTGCAAGGCCGCGGCGCCTTCCGTCGTTTCCGCGACACGCTCGCCGGCTTCCCCGACTTGCGTCTGCGCTGGGAGATGACGCGCCGATGCGGTTAAATGCTATTATAAAACAACTTACGAACTTCGCCTACTTATCTAGGCACATGTTCATCTGCCTAGCAAGCTAGACGATACTATGTGTGCCTAGCCAACTAGACACGATGGACACGATCCAGCTGATGAACGTCGCCGCCCGGTGGAGCCATTGGGACGCACCGCCGCCGACCACCGTGCAGCGCCGCGTCGACCTGCCGCGCGAACTGCGACCTGACCTGGCCCTCGCGATCCAAGGCGTGCGGCGCGGCGGCA
>JBDSBS010000198.1:0-23018 GCA_039921435.1 Planctomycetota bacterium
CGTCGGCCTGCCCGAGATGACGCGCCGTGTTGTCCTTGGCCCACGTCGTCATCGCGCTGCCGTTCAAGTGCAGCACCATGAAGAACGTGCCACCGGCCAGGTAGATCGGCATCAGTGCGAGAAGGCCGGGCTTCTCGTCCTCGCTGGCCCGACGCGACAGCCGCGCGAAGAACATCAGGATCGGGATCGCGCCGAGCAGGAAGCCGAAGTCCGACGGCCGCACGAGCTTTGTGATCGTCGCGGGCAACAGATACTCCGCCACCGCCCAACCGAGAACGCCGACCGCCAGCGCCGGCCCGAGGATCTTCTGCATGATCTCCGAGAACGGAGTGTCCTCGGGATTCGTGCCCGGCACGCAATCGGCTCGCTCGAGCACCTTCCAGCTCCAGAGCAGGATCGCAACCGAGACCAGCATGCCGATGCCGGCCGCGAGGAACACCATCTCCCACCAGAAGGCGTTGCGCATGATCGCCGCGAGAAAGTTGGCGATGAACGCGCCGATGTTGATCCCCATGTAGAAGATGCTGAAGCCCGCGTCGCGTTTGGGGTCGCCCTTCTGGTACAGGTTGCCGACCATCGCCGAGATGTTCGGTTTGAAGAAGCCGTTGCCGATGCAGAGGCATGCGAGCCCCACGGGGAACGTCCAGTTCTGTCCCGAAGCCAACAGGAAGAAGCCGGTCGCGAACACCGCCCCGCCGATCAGTACGGATCGTCGGTAGCCCAGAAAGCGATCCGCGAGCAAGCCCCCGAGGTAGGGAGTGAAGTAGACGAACGCGATGTACAGGCCGTAGACCTCGTTGCCGGCCGCCTTCGACCAACCGAGGCCGCCGCTCTCCGAATCGGTCGCGTAGAGCAGCAGGATGCCTACCATCGTGTAGAAGGCGAGGCGCTCCCACATCTCGATGAAGAAGAGACGGAACAGTCCTTTCGGGTGGCCTGTGAACATGGGGACCGGATGCGAGGGACGAGCGACGCCGAGGCCGCGTGAGGGGAAGAGGGGTGCTTGAGGCTAGCCGTGGGCGGAGACCGAGGCACACCACAAAGCCCGGCGATCGCAGCGATCAACGGCCAACGATGCCGGCGAGCGAGCGCGTGAACACCAGACCACCGGGGTTGAATCCGATCACAAGGACTCCGCCCTGCACGTAGAACTGGAACCCAGCGGCGGCAGGCAAGAACGGAATCGCCAGCGAGCAGTCCGCAGTTACCCCCGCGTTGGCGAACGCATAGGTCGGTTCAATCAGGGATCTGCGCACCTTGCCGTCCGCGCGAAGCAGGCGCCGGCGACCCTCGCCGGCAGCCAAACGCTGGCGAAATCGGCGGAATCGTCCCCCACTCGGCACGGCGGCAGGCCGCGCTTGCCCTGGCCCTTGCCTATCGAGCTCCACCGCGCGATCCTGGCCTCCTTCCCACCGAACACCAAAGAGCGCGCATGGGCCGTCAGTGGCTGCACAGCAAGAAAGAGGTCACCGCCAACCGCAAGGCCAAGATCACGTCCAAGCTCGTCCGCGAAATCACGATCGCGGCCAAGATGGGCGTGCCCGATCCCGAGATGAACGCGCGCCTGTCGCTGGCCGTTGAGGCTGCGCGCAAGCAGTCCGTCCCCAACGACGTCATCGCCCGCGCCATCAAGAAGGCGTCGGGCCAAGGTGACGACGCCGTCAACTACGAGCTCGTCACCTACGAGGGTATGGGTCCGCTCAACGTGCCCGTCATCGTCGAGTGCATGACCGAGAACCGGAACCGCACCGCGCCCGACATTCGTTCACTGTTCAAGGACGCGCAGTTCGGCAGCAAGGTGATGTTCCTGTTCGATCACCTGGGCATCGTCGAAGCGACCACCGGAAAGGCCGGCATCGACCTCGAGACGGTGGCGATCGAGGTCGGTGCGCAGGACGTGCAGCCGCTCGAGAACACGCCCGAAGAACAGAGTGGCGGGCGCTTCCTCTGCGATCGCACGGACCTCGATACCGTCACCGCGGCGCTGAAGACGGCCGGCTGGGACGTCGCGTCGGCCGAACTCGGGTACATCGCTAAGGATCCGGTCGAACTGCCCGCTGACGGCCGCGCCAAGGTCGAAGCGTTCCTCGAACGCGTCGACGACCACGACGACGTGCACCGGGTCTACGCGGCGCTCAAGTAGGCGGGGTTTCAGCAGGCGGGCCACCGGAGGCTTGGGTTGCCGAAGGCTGGGGGCGGGTAGCATGGCGCCTCCACGACCAAGGAGGTGCCCTATGACCTATGGATGTGCCACTGCGCTCGCTGTTGCTGACTGCATGCCTACTGCCTGGCCTGCCACTCGCTGCTCAGGCGAACACTGCGTCCAAACCCGCGGCCGAACCATACGTCGAGGTCGACTACGCGAAGGTCGAGCGACGCATTGCGAAGGAGCCGAACTACGTCGCGAAACCGCGCTACGCCATGTTCGTGCTCGATCTCGCGGGCAAGCTCGGCTACGGCGGACCGCGCCTGATCTTCATGCCCAAGCACTATCTCGTGGTGTTCACTGCTGGAGTCTCTGCTAGCGCGAGCAGTTCGCTCCTGACCGCCGAATGCCGTCGTGCGCTGCAACCGCTGACGAGACCAGGTGCACATAGGGCGCGAGTGCGCGAGTGCCTCGCGAGTTTGCCCATGGTTACTTCCCCGGCCCACCGGCGCTCACCGGCGACCGATCCCCTGCTTCCACTCGCTCGCGAGTCACCGGACCGGCTGACCACGGTTCGGGAGCGATGCATGAACGATCAGTTCCCGCCCGGCGCGAAGCGACTTGGCATCGTTCCGGCCGACATCTTCACGATCGTGCACGTGCTCTTGACCGGGAGGAGTTGCCTTTCGCTCTTCGACAACGTCCGCTCGATGCGGGCGAACTCCGTAGGCGTCAACGACCCGACGTCGCCGAGCCCAGCTTGGCTTGCAGCGCGAGTCCGTCGCGCACGACGTCTTCGTCCCACAGGTCCGACTGCGACGCAGCGCGCACGCCTTCTAGTATGGGCAGCGCTTCGTCGAGCAGTTCGCGCGCTTTCGCCGCGTTTCCCGACGCTGCGGCCAGCTCAGCCGCGCGCACGCACGAGCTAGCCCACGGCAGCACGAACCACGGGTCGTTCGGATCCTTGGCGACGTCCTCGGCCAGGGTCCGCATGACCCTGCCGTAGCACTCGGTGGCGCGTTCGGCGTATTCGCTCGCGGCATCGTCGCCAGCGGCCACGGCGCAGCGCCAGGCCAGGTGCAGGCAATCGCCAACGCGGCGCGTGCCAAACCACGTGTTGCGCGCGGCGCGGATGCGGTCCGCGATCGCGGCGATCTCGACGTGGTCGCCGCGTTGTGCCGCAACGCGGGCCTCGAGCCAGCCGACCTCCACCATGCGCTTGTCGCTGGTCGGCTTGTTGGCCTCGATGCGCTGGCGCGCTTCTGCCAGCCAGGTCGCCGCCGCGTCGTTGCGACCGGCCAGGAAGTGCGCTCGGGCGAGGCCCGTCTGCGCCTCGACGAGGCAATCTTGCTCCACCCCGAACTGCGCCCTCTGGTCCAGTGGCAAGACGGCTTGCACCTGCTGCCAGAACCCGGCCGCCTCCGCGTCACCGCGCGCATCGGCGATCGTGGCCTGCAAGGCCAACAACCGCCAGCGTGCACTGCGGCTGGTGACGGCATCGGGCGGCGTCGTCTCGTCGATGGCGATGGCCCGCGCGACGTTTGCTGCGGCCTCGTCGAGGTCGATGCGCCGAGCCCGGTCCAACAGGACCTGGGCAAAGTGGACCAACTTCGCCCCGAGAGCGACGGCCGGTCGCGGATTGCCGGCGAACTGCTGCACCATCGTCTCGGTAATCGCTATCGATCGCCGGTACAGGGCCGAGGCCTCCTCGAAGTTGCCCGAGTAGCCCTGGACCGCCGCGAGACTGCTCAGCGCCCCGGCCAACGCCTCCTGGGCCAGGAGCCGCTGCGGCTGTTCCAAGTGCCAGGCGCTGGCAGCCGCCACAGTTGCCTGGTAGCGCTCGATCGCGGCGGGCCGGTCCTTGCGTTGCCACGCGACGTTGCCTTGCAGATCGTGGAGCTCGGTCGTGAGGCAGCCGCGGTCCGCGGTGACCAACGGCAACTCCACAACGGCCTTGCCCAGGATCTCATCCGCCTCGTCAAGCTCGCGGAGCCGGATCAACTGGGCGGCGAGCCCGAGGCAACCCCGCACGTAGTCGTCCGTGAGCTCGGCGAGCTCCGGGTGGTCGGCACGCAGCCCCGCGAGCAGCTGCAGACACTGCCGCTGGCCAGCGACGGCTTCTTTCACCTTGTATGGGTCGAGCGTCACCGCCGCATTGCGTAGTGCCGCGAGGTGGGAACGCGCGTACTTGGCGGGTGCTTCGGCCGCGCAAGCCGCAAGGTGCGCGGCGGCCGCGACGAACTTGGGGTGCGCCTGTTCGTTGTTCCGGGCAAGTGACAGCGCCGAACCTTGCGCGCGCAGGGCGTTGCCGAGTAGGCCGCGCAGAACGGTGCTCTCGGGTGCTGCGGCAACCAACACTTCGGCCTCGGCGTACGCCTCGTCGGCAGCGCGACCGGCGCGCACCGTGTCGCCGAGCAGCCAGTGCACCTGCGAGATCGACAGCAGCGCGTCGCAACGACCGGCGCGCACCTTCGTGTCGCTCGGCTCGTCGCGCAGCAAGCGGTCGAACAGGGCCTGGGCAGCTTCGAGCACCGCCTTGCGCGCCACGTCACCCTGCGGTGCTTCGCGCAAGTGCACGTCGTTGGCGGAGGCGACCAGTCGATTGGCGGCGGCGGTGGCGTCGGCGAAGCTTGCCGCCGCCGCAGTCTTGGCGTCTTCGACTTCGGCCTGCGCTGCCTTGCCGTACGACAGCGCGATCAGCAAGCCGGCAAACAGCAGCACGGCCGCACCGCCCAGCGAACCGACGAGCGCGCGGTTGCGTCGAACGTACTTGCGCAACCGGTAGGTCACCGACGGTGGTCCGACCGAGACCGGTTCACCGCGCAGATGGCGTTCGAGGTCTTCGGCTAGCGCCACTGGCGTCGGGTAGCGATCGTCGCGTTCGCGTGCGAGCGCCTTCAGCGTGATCCAGTCGAGGTCGCCGCGCAGTTCGGCGATGAGCTGGCGACGCTGGGTCGGTGGTGAGCCCGTGCCCGCAGTCGTCGACGAGGTGATCTTGGCACTGGGCCGCACGGGTTCGGTGTCGGTCGCCGCCGCCCCGTGCGCCCACGGCAGTTGCCACGTCAGCAATTCGTAGAGCATGACGCCGAGCGCAAACACGTCGGCGCGGCCGTCGACTTCGTGAATGCGCCCCGATGCCTGTTCTGGGCTCATGTAGCCAGGCGTGCCGATCACACGCCCCGCATCGGTGCGCGGCCCCTCGCCGCCTTCGGAAGCGAACAGTGCCTTGGCGATGCCGAAGTCGATGATCTTCGGCAGTGGCCCGGTCTCGGTGTCGACGACGAGCACGTTGCCGGGCTTGAGGTCGCGATGCACGATGCCGCGGGCATGCGCATGCGCGACGCCGCGACACAGCGCAACGAACAACTGCAGTCGATCCCGACACGGCAGCGCGCGTTCCTCGCAGTACCGGCGCAGCGTCGGACCGTCGACGTACTCCATCACGAAGAACGGCCGTCCATCGGGCAGCTCGCCGGCGTCGAACACCTGCGTGATCGACGGATGGTTCAGCGAAGCGAGCAGTTGTCGCTCGGCACCGAAGCGACGCAGCGTCTTCTCATCGCCCGCACCGGGCCGCAGCACCTTGATGGCGACGTGGCGCACGACAGGTCGTTCTTGGGCGCACAAGAAGACGATGCCAAACGCGCCTTCGCCGAGGCGGCGGATGATCCGGTGGCCGCCGATGTGCGTCGCCGTCTCGGCGGGCGTGCCCGGATAGGTGCCGGCGAGCAGGCGGGCGGCGCCCAGGAGTTCGGCCTGCAAGCGATGCAGGCCGTCGGCGTGTTTTGGAAACGCCGCGACGAGCGCCGCGAGCACTGACGCTCGCTCGGGACCAGCGACCCCCATGAGCTGCTCGGCTGCTCGGTCGGCAAGATCGTCGGGCAGGTCGAGGCTCGGGTCACCGTCGGGCATGGCGAGGATGATGGCCGGGACGAGGCGCAGCCGGAAGCCCCGCCCTGGCGCGCATGGCGCGCACGAGTGAATGTGCGGTGCGGCGAAGGCGCGACGGACGACACGAACTCCAGCGGCGGCGACGCCCCATCGGGGTCACTGCCCGCTCGAACCGGCCACGTCGACGCCGCGCTGCCTAAGCTCGCGCGTGAGCCGCACCATCGCACGGGCAAGCAACTGACGGGTCGCCTCCTCCGTGCGCGACATGACTTCGGCGATGACCCGATGGGGTAGCTGCACGAGCCGCGCGAGCGTGATCACTTCGCGGTGTTCCTCGGTCAACGCGGCGAGAGCCGCACTGACTGCGGCCGCCGTCTCGTTGCCAACCGCGTCCTGACTCGGTGTCAGCATGTGCACCATGGCAGTCGCAACCTCGATGTCGTGCACCGGTTCTTCGCGCTCGACGTCGCGCTTCTCGCTGTGCAGCCGGCGATGGCGCTCGCGCACCTTGTTGAGCGCCGACGTGAACAACCACGCACGGAAGCGCTCTTCGCCGCGAAAGGCGAAGTCCTCGCGCGCCTCGAGCAGTTCGCGGCAGACCGACTGCACGACGTCGAGACTCGACTCCCTCGCCCGCAACTGCGCCCCAAGCCGCGCGTGCACGTAGGCGTGCAGCTGTGGCATGTAACGCTGCAGCAGCTGATCGAGGGCCTCCCGATCGCCGCGGGTCGCATCGTCGAAGAGTCGGTCGGGCGGCACTTCCACGGAGCCAAGAGTAGCTCGCCGGGAGCGCCTGTGAACCGCCGAATCCACCGTCCGTGGCGTCGAGCCGATGCCATGCGAATTGCGGGGCGTTCGAGCAAACGGCGCATCGAGCAGAAGACGAACGCGAGCACCTCGAGCCAGCCGAGCAGAGTGACTTCCGCGCTACCGCTTGCCTTCTGCCTTCCGGCCGACCGTCGGATGCACCACGAAGTACGGCCCGATCGCCAGCCCGTCGAGGTTGCCGAGCAAGAACGCGCGCACCGCGTCGCGCGGGCTGCACACGATCGGCTCCTCGTGCATGTTGAAGCTCGTGTTGATCAGGCACGGGATGCCCGACAGCTTCTCGTACTCGGCCAGGATCTTGTGGTAGCCCGGATTGATCTCCTTCCGCACGAGCTGCGGCCGCGCCGTGCCGTCGACGTGCACCGCGGCCGGGCAGTGCTGCTTCATCCACTCGGTGCAGTCGAACGTGATCGTCATGAACTCGGCGGTGTGCTCGGCGCCCTTCAGGTTCACATAGCAGCGCTCGCGCGCTTCCCACAGCGTCACCGGCGCAAACGGCATGAACTCGGTGCGGCCGAGCCGTTCGTTGAGCCACTGGTTCACGTCGGGCTCGCGCGCGTGGTAGAGAATCGAACGGTTGCCGAGCGCGCGCGGACCGTACTCCATGCGGCCGTCGAAGCGACCGATCACTTCACCGCCGTGGATGCGGCGCGCGACCTCGACCTCGAGGTCCTTCGGCTCGGTGAACGGCAGCTGCGCGCGCTCGAGTTCGGCGCGGATCTCCTGCGGCGTGAACTCGGGGCCCAGGTAGGCGTCGCGCATCGCCTCGACCTTGCCCTTGGGCCACGAAAGCTGCATCGCGTAGCCGGTGCCGCAGCCGCCATCGCCCATGTCGGGATAGACGAAGGTCTGATCGACCTCGCCCAGTTCGTGGATGCGCTGGTTGAGCTTGACGTTCGCAGTGACGCCGCCCGACAGCACGACGTTGTGCATGCCGGTCTGCTTGGCCCAGTGCGCGACAACCTTGCAGGCGATCACTTCGAGCACGTGCTGGTAGGCCGCGGCGACGTCGATCTTGGGAAACAGGCAGGCGAGGTGCTGCGTGAAGCGCACGTTGAGGTTCTGCCGGATGCGGAAGTCGCCCGGCGTCTGGTCGATGCGCGAGAGCAGCACGTCCGTGAGCACCTTCGTGTCGCCGTAGGCCGCGAGCCCGACGATCTTGCCGGCGTGGCGATCCGGGCGGAAGCCCAGCGATCCAGTGACGTTCTCGTACAGCGTGCCCAGCGAGTGCGGGAAGCGCAGGTTGTGCACGCGCTTGATCTTGCCAGCTTCGCCCGTGCTGATCGAACCGGCCAGACCGCTGCCGTAGCCGTCGATCGTGACGATCAGCGCCTTCTCGAAGCCACTGCTCAAGAACGCGTTCGCGGCGTGCGAGCTGTGGTGTTCGCAGCGCTGCAGCTTGTCGCGCAGGCCGAGCTGCACGAGCCCTGCGAGCAACTCCGCTTCGTAGCCGCGATGCGACTCGATGGCGAGCTGCTGCCAGGTCCGCGCCGCGCGCAGGGCTTCGCGACGCGACAGGCCAGTGTTTGCACCCGTGAGTCGATAGTAGGCGCGCTTGAGCACGCCCTTCTCCATGCGTGCATTCGGGCTCGACAGACCGGGGATCGCACGATCGCGCACGGGAACCCGCCGCTGCGCCTCTGCGATCTGCGAACGCAGCGTGCCGTTCCCCGTGCCGTTCTGGGCGCCGCGCTCGTAGGCGACGTTCTCGGCGAACGCCTTCTCGATCAGCTCGGCTTCCTTGTCGGCGGCGAGGAACGGGTAGGCGACGACGTCGATCTCGTTGGCCTCGAGACCGGTGAAGCGCAGCGCCGCTTCGATCGCGTGTTGGGGAAAGCCACTCTGCTGCTTCTTGCGAGTGAAGCGTTCTTCACCGGCGGCAAACAGGGTCTTGCCATCGACGACGATCGCGGCGGTGGCATCTTTGTCGAGAGGAGAGATTCCGAGAACGATCACGATGGCGATGGGGGCTGGCTTTCGAGCAAGCGTTGGCGCAGTTGCAGCGGCGTCATGGTGACGCCGCCGAGTTCGCGCAGGAAGAAGGCGAAGTAGTCGTTCAGCGTGGCGAGAAACGCCACGCGATCATCGGCTGTCTGCACGTACTGCGTGCAGCCAGGTTTCAGCGAAGAACTGTGGTAGCTGAGCACGAAGACCCGCTGGCCAGCGCGCAACAGGAAGCGCGTCAGCGTCTGCAGGTCTCCGAGTGAGAACCCCTCGGGCGACAGCCGGATCCGGCTCGTGAGGTGCAGGCGCGCGAAGATTCCCGGCACGCGGAAGCGAGCCATCGGTGAGCGCGTCGCAAAACGCCACAGCCGGTGTGCGAGGCGAGGTGACAGGCGACCCGCGATGCCGACGTAGGCACCGGTATTGGGAATGCCGAGCAGGCGCCGTTCCGAACCGAACCAGAACGGGTTCGCGTTCCACGTCGAATAGTCGGGGCCCCCATCGGAGGAGAAGTCGTACGGCGGACTCGGACTGAGATCGACGTCGAAGCCTTCCTGCTCGAGCAGCGAATACGTGTTGGCGCCGAGTCCGTAGCGGCCCGCCTTGTACGCGGTTGCCTGCACGCCGAGGTTGTTCTCGATGGCGCCCTTGAGTTCGCGCAGCTTGGCCCGCTCGAGCGCGCGGTCGAGGTTCCCTGGGTAGGAATTGCGCGCGTTGACCGCTTCGGTGAACGGCGGCGTCACCCAAGGGTGCAAGTGCGCACCGATGACGCAGCGCTGGTCGTCGAGGATCTCGCGCAGAGGCGCGTAGCCGTCGGGCTGCGAGACGACGGGAAAGTCGGCGACGTAGGTCGGCGTGATGCCGTGCGCGTCGCAGATGCGTTGGCCCTGGTGCACCTCGGCCATGGCGGTGACCGACGTGTTGCGCCGATCGAACTGCGACCACGGAAACTCCTCTTCGGTGTCGACGACGACCATGAGGATGGGTCGTTCCGCCGCGGGCAGCGGGATCGTCGAGTGAGGTGGCAACACCGGCGGGATGGTAGGGGCTCGGCGACTGCAGGCAATGCAGGCGTTCACTACGGCAATGCAAAGGCACCCACGCCGGCCTGACTCTGCGTGGCCGCGGCTTGCCACTTCCTCTCTTCACGATTGCGGGTCATGATCCTGCCATGACCGTGTCGATCGAGCAAACGGTGGCGACGCTGCGCAAGCGTGCGGCTCAGGCCAGCGCGGCGCGAGCGGCGCAGGCTGCGGTCACGCGCGATCGCCTGTTTGCCGCGGTCGCCGCCCATCTGGCGCAGCACACCGAGGCCTGGTTGATCGGCTCGTTGGCCTGGGGCGGGTTCGGCGAGCACAGTGACATCGACGTGGTCGTGCGTGGTGCCTCTCCGACGGAAGCGACCCGCCTCGAACTCGCGCTCGTGCGCGGAGTCGGTTGGCCGATCGATGTGTTGCGATTCGAGGAGTTGCCGGACTCGTTCGCCACCCGCGTCGAGCAAGAAGGGATCGTGTTGCATGGCCAGTGATCCGCAGCTGTTGACGCGCTTGGCGCGGCTACTGGCCGAGATCGCGGTCGACGCCAAGGCGATGGCGGCGAGAGCCGCGGAAACCAGGGCACTGCACGCAGCATGGCAGAGCACGGGCGCGATCAGCCGAGACGCGCAGCGCCGTCTCGGGCACGAGTTCGGCGAGCGCCTCGATGGCCTTGCGTGCCCGACTCATGGCGAAGCCTTCGAGCGCGTGCCCGAAACTGAACAACGAGAGCAGCAGCGCACCCTCGAACCCTTCCCCGAGCGCGGCGGCTCCGACCACTGCCAGCAGCTTCAGGAAATCGATCTCGAAGCGCCGTGCGCGGTGCGCTCGCCGAACAGGCCGCCGTGGGCGTGTTCATCCGCCTCAGGCTTCTTTGTCGCCGCCGGAGATGCTGCGGGCACCTCCTGCCCAACGGCGATGCCGGCTCGTATGGGAAGCAGTGCTACGCGAGAAGTCCGCTGCGGATCGAACTCGACGTAGAGCCGCCTCGACCCGAACGCGACCGCGGCGCGGAGCACGCCAGGTTCGTTGGCGAAGACCGCTTCCACGAGTTTCGCCTGCCGCTCGTGGCGCAGCCCGATCACGGGCACAGAGAGATGCTCGAAGCGCGCTTGCAGTTCGGCGCCGGCGCTCTTGACGAGGGACTGCACTTCCTCGAACCGGACTGCGGCAGGGTCGTAGTGGAGACACAACTTGGGCTTCGTTGCATCGGCCGTATCAACGTGAGCCTTCGTGATGCCGGGTCGGTTTCGGAGCGAGTCGAGCAGGCGCTTCACGCAGGCTTCGCAGGCCGCGGCGTCGCGCGGCAGAACGAGCTCGAGATCCAGCTGGTGTTTCCTCGAGTCGCCTCTGCCGTCCGGGGAACGCAGGCAACGTCAGCGGAAGGCTTCACGGACTGCAACCTCGTAGGTGGAGCGAGTCAACGGAAAGGAGGCGTATGTCGAATGGGTCGAGGTCGCAGCCGAAGCATCGCCTTCTCGGGATCTCGGCGCCGTCGCTGCTAGGGGCTAGGACCGCACCGATGAAGACCGAGGGCTCGTGGCGCGCACGCCGCTGGGCGACGTCATGCCCGGCGTGCAAGGGCGCCGAACCCGATCCCGACCGGCAGCAGGCTGTGGTTGCAGATCGAGACGCCGGTTGGCGCCAGCAAGGCATCGATCGCTTACCGTCCCTCAGTTCCATCAACGCCTACACCGCGAGAAACCCATGCGTCCTCCCATCCCGTTCCTCTGTTCGCTGCTGCTGGCACCGTGTGTCTTGGGCCAGCAAGCTCCTGCCCGACCAGATTGGAATGCGGTTGGAACCGTGCTCGGCGCGCCGGGCAAGGTCCTTCCTGACGGCACCTTTCGCATCGACGTGCCGCGCGCGGACCCGCCGTTGCGCAACGAGTTCGGCTTCGTGGTGCCCCCGTCCATGGTCCTAACTTACGCCGCGTTCACGGGCACGCCGGAGCGCGCGTTCGTGGTTGGCGACACGTGCATGCTGCCCGAGGAGGTGAACCCCGTGCTCGACGCGCTTCGCCAAGGGAACCTCGAGATCGTGGCGATCCACAACCACATGCTTGGAGGGACCCCCAACTTCATCTTCCTGCACTTCCAGGGCAGCGGCAGCGCTCTCGCGATCGGGAAGGCGATCCGTGCCGCGTGGGATCGGATGGGCAAGACCCCTGCACCGAAGAAGCCGCCCGCGGCGACCCCACCCAAGCCGGACTGGAAAGCGGTGTCCGAGGCCATGGGGCTGCCGGGAACGATGATGGCCGACGGCATGTACAAGGTCACCCTGCCGCGGCCCCATCTCGGCACCAAGATCGATGCGAAGGACCTCGCCGCCGGCGTGGGACTTGCCTGTTGGGTCGGCTTTGCCCCGTGCGAGTGCGGCGAAACGATGATCATGGGGGACACCTGCCTGTTGCGCAGCGAGCTGCAGCCGGCGATCGATGCCTACCGGCAGCACGGCATCCGGATCGTCGCGATCCACAACCACACCATGGGCACCACGCCCGAACTCATCTTCTGCCACTTTGCGGGCGAGGGCGAGGCGCTCGAGTTGGCGCGCGCAGTCAAGGGTGCATGGCAGCCACTTGGCGCACCGGCGCCACCGAAGTGAACTGTACTCCCAAGCACAGGGCGGTGGACCCTGCCGGTTGCCCAGGGGTCCGTGGGTCGAGGGTGCCGATAGCGTTCCCGATGGCAAGAGCACACTGACGCGCTGCTCGCATCGTCGAGCTACGGGCCAACGATGGGTCGAGCGACGGCGCAGTCAACGCGCACTCGCTCGCAGCGAACGGATGCGCCGATCACACCTGCCGCACGACCACCGGCACCGCGCACACTCGACCCGCACCCACCGCGGTCCACAACCCAGAGTACCCCCGCCGCGCCGCCGCGAGCAACTCCCCACCGGCCGGCGCTGGCAGGTCACGCCAACCAGCGATCGCCTCGGCATCGGCCGCGAACGTGCGCTGGTTCAGCCACTTCATCTGATCGGCGAGCACCGTCAAGGAGCCGATCTCCGCTGTCTCGCCATCGGGCAGCGGCGCGCGCAGCGTCACCGGGAAGTCGCCCGGCAACCAGACCCGGCACGCGAGCAGCTGACCGTACAGGCTCTTCGCAAACTTGCCGTCGACCGCCGCCCGCCACTCCGGATCCAACTCGAGCAACGCCGGCACGGCATCCGGCAACTCGAGGTCCGCGCGCTCCGCGTAGAACGCGAACAACCGCAGCGCCATCCACCCCGCTTCGCCGAGGTCCCACTGCCCCACCACCTCCGACCCTTCGTCCCACACCAACTGCTCGCCGACCTTCACCGCCACCGACTCACGCAGGTCTCGGCGCCACGCTTCGACACCCGAACGCAGCTTCGCCGCCTCCGCCGGCGCCTTGGCGAAGAACCGCGACAGCGGCCCCGCAAACACCGTCGCCACTACAGCTTCTCCCGCAAGAACCGCAGGAACTTCGCAAACAGGTGCACCTGCTGCTTCAGATCCTCGATGCCGTGCCGCACGCGCGGATACACCATGAAGTCGCAGTCCTTGCCGGCCTGTTGCAGCGCATACAAGAACTGCAGACTGTTCTGCATGTGCACGTTGTCGTCCATCGCGGCCGCAATGAGCAGCAGCGAACCCGACAAGTTGCCGGCTGCCTCGACGACACTTCCCTTGTCGTAGCCCTTCGCGTTCGTGCTCGGCAGACCGCCATAGCGCTCGGTGTAGATCGTGTCGTAGTTGCGCCAATCGGTGACCGCGTTGACCGCGACGCCGCACTTCCACTTCGTGCTGTGCGTGAGATTGTAGAGCGTCTGATAGGCACCGTAACTCCAACCCCAGATCGCGAAGCGCGTCGGATCGGCACCCTGGCCCACGAGCCAATCGACACCATCCTCGAGGTCTCGCAGTTCGCTCTGACCCAGTTGGCGCCAACACGCCTTTGCGTACTTGCGCCCCTTGCCGCTCGCCGAACGATTGTCGCAGACGAACACCGAGTAGCCGTGCTGCACGAGCAGCTGATGCCACAGGTAGTCGCGGCTGCCCCACTCGTCGCGAACGCGCGGCGTGTGTGGACCAGAGTAGGTAAACTGCACGACGGGGAACGGCTTGCCCGCCGGCAGGTCGCGCGGCTTCAACAGCATCGCTTCCATCGGAAAGCCATCGCGCGTCTTCACCTGCACGAACTCGGGTTCGACGAGCGCGGACGGCGCCAGCATCTGCGGCTTCGACGTGGCGATCGCGCGCAGCTCCACGTCGTCGAGCGAACGCAGGGATACGCAGGGCGGCGTGTTCACGTCGCTCCAATGCGTCACGAACGTGGCGTTGCCGGGCGCCATCGTCACGTCGTGTGTGCCGCGTCCCTTCGTGATGCGCTGCATTTCGCCGCCCGCCAATGGCACCAGGTAGAGATGTGTCTGCAGCGGCGAATCGCGGTCGGACGTCACGTAGACGCAGCCCGCGGCTTCGTCGACCGCGACGACTTTCTTGACCTGCCACTCGCCCTTGGTCAGTGGCTCGACGAGCACCCCATCGCGTCGGTAGCGATACAGATGCCGAAAGCCATCGCGTTCGCTGAGCCACACGAACGACGCACCGTTCTCGAGCCACTCCGGCTCGGGGCCGGCCTCGACCCAGCAGTCGCTGTCTTCGCGCCATAGCTTGCGCACGGTGCCCGCTGCCGCGTCGCCGGCCAACATGTCGAGCCAGGTCTGTTCGCGCCCCTGCACCTGGAACAGCACCTCCTTGCTGTCGGGAGCCCACGTCACGCGCACGACGAGGCGATCGTCGGCCGGGTACGCCGTCACGTCGAACCAGCGCGTGGCACCGTCGGCGACGTCGATCGTGCCGATCTCGACGATCGGGTTGGGCTCGCCCGTCTTCGGATAGTTGGTCTTCTCGACGGGCGGCCGCGCCGGCGAATCGCCGACGAGCACGAACTCCTCGACGGGCGACTCGTCGAGCTTCAGCAGCGCGATGTGCTTGCTGTCGGGCGACCACCAGTAGCCCTGGAAGTTGCCGCGCCCGTAGAGCTCTTCTTGGTAGACCCAGTCGAGCCGGCCGAAGAAAAGGTCGCTGTGCCCTTGCTTGGTCAGATCCCTCGCTTCGCCGCCGGCAGCGGGCACGAGGTGCAAGTTGTAGTCGGCGACGAACGACACCAACTTGCCGTCGGGTGAGAACATCACGCCCACTTCTTCGCTGTCGGGCGTCGACGTCAGGCGCACGGGCACGCCGCTGCGGTCACAGCCGAACAGGTCGCCGCCGACGTTGACGACGAACTGCGTGTGGTCCGTGTTCCACGTCCAAGCCGAGGCTTCGCCCAACGCCGTCGCGAGAGCACTGCCATCTGTGATCGTGCTGCCGAGTGCAGCGCGCAGTGCCTTGTGCTCGACGTAGCGTTGGCGCTTGCCCGTGCGTGCCTCGACGACGCTCCACTGTGGGGCCGCCTGCCCTGGCATCGCGCGCGGCCCACCGTCGAACACGAGGTAGTGTTCGGCATCGAGCCAATCCTTCGGACCCTCGGCCGGCGCGACCATGAGGTAGTCGAGCCGGAACAAGTCGATCAGCTCGAGCTGCTTGGCCCGGACCGCAGTCTGCTGAGCCGGCAGCACCGCGACCGAGAAGGCAAGGAACGAGCGCGCGAGAACGGTGCGGAGCATGGCCGCATCGTGCCAGAGCAAGCTGGGTGAGGCTACTGTCCTGCCGGCCGTGCGCTACTTGCCGAGCACTCGCTCGAACGCCTTCACCTTCGCCGCCCGGAAGATCGTGTCGTGGTGCTCGGTGGGCATTGGCTCGTAGACCCACGCGAGCGTCTTCGGTGCGTGCTGCGTCAACAGGCCCGCAAGTTCGCCGGTGGTCTTGATGATGTCGGCTTCGTCCGCCGAAGTCAGGAACAGCCGCAGGTCGAGGCCCTCGGCCGCCGCGAGATGTTGCGCAGCATCGTGCACCAACGCGCCGCCGTTCCACCACAGACTCGGGCTGACCGCGATGTAGCGGTCGAATAGCTTGGGCTCTGACAACAGCGTCTCGACGACGAACAAGCCGGCGAGCGATTCGCCGACGATGGCCCGCTGCGCGTTGCAGCGGTAACGGCGCTCGATCTCGGGCACCAGTTCATCGCGAATGAAGGCGCGGAACCGCGCCGAACCGCTGACCCGCGGTGCGATCTCCCGATCGGACGCGACCGTCGTCGGGCCGGTGAGATCGCGCCGGCGTTCGGTGTTCTCGATCCCCACGACCAACATCGGCGGAATCGTGCCGGCGTCGATCAGCGCCTCGATGGTCGAAGCGATGTGCGGGAAGTCCTCTTCGATGCCGCCGTCGGGCATGTAGAGCACCGGGAATCGGTCGGTGCCGGCCGCCGCATAGGCGCGCGGCGTGTAGACGTTGATGCGGCGTTGTTCGCCAACGGCACTCGACTGCATCGTGAACGTCGCGTGCGCGGGCACGGGGTCGGGTCGCTGTCCCGCGCAGCCGGCGAGAGCGACGAACACGGGGATCTGCACGACAGCAGCCGCGAGGTGACGAACATGGAGCATGCCTGGCGATGTACCCGCGCACACGCGAGGCGGCAAGCATGGGCTGCCTCGACAACACAGCGACTCGCCGAGCTGCGGCCCGGCGAGCACCCACATCGATCAGAGGTTGCCCAACAGGCCGTTGATGCCGTTGCTCGTGATCGCACCGAAGGTGTTGACCGGCGGCACCTGGAACACTGCCGACGACATGTAGACGTGGAAGCCGATGTACGCCGGCAGATTCGGGATCGCCACGCTGAAGGCTTGGCTCGAGCCCGAGACCACGAAGGGCGTGAGCAAGTCGAGACTCGCGCGCAGTCCACAACCAGGAAGGCCAAGGAATCCCAGATCGTTCAGACCCGGGTCCGATCCGCCGAGGATGCGCACGCCGAGCACGCCCGTCGCCGGGATGTTGGTGATCGAGAAGTTCCAATTGGTGTTGATGAGGGGACGAGTCGAGGCGGTCAGCGTCAGCGGGATCGCGTCGGTCGAGCCAGTGGTGACGGAGCCGAGCGGCAGTGCGACCGAGATGTCGGTGTTGCCCGGATCGGCGCTCGAGCCGCCAGGGGAGTAACCGACCAGGAAGGCGGTGCCGTTCGCGGACATCGTCTGCCACGCGAAGACGACGTTGCCGTTGGCGTAGAACTGCATCTGGAACGTGCTGTCGTCTGTGGTGGACGTGCCCAGGTAGTTGCGCACGTTGTTGAACGTCACGACGCTGACCGCGGCGCTCTGTTCAAACTCGACAGTGCCACCGAGGGTCGGGTTGAAGTCGTGCCAGCACCAAAAGCCTGTCTGTGGGGCGTTGAGCATCGTCGCCACGACGGGCGTGTAAGCCGTGCCGTTGCCCGACGCGACGGAAACGTAGCCGTTCGAACACACTGTCAACGCCGTTGCGGACCCCGTGTTGGCCGGGAAGGTCATCGCCGTCAGCGGCACCGTCACCTCGGAGTCGTCGAGCAGTGCCAAGACCTGAGGGGCGCTCGTGGTACCCTGCGCGAGGAAAGCACCTGCGGGCACGGCGACGTAGCCTCCACCGCTCGGCGCCAGCAAGGCACTCGTGTTGTTGAGATCGAAGCTCGAGGGCGCCGCGAACAGCTCATAGAACGACGTGTAGGAGCGAATGCAGCCCTGGCCGATCGTGGTGTTCGACGCCACCGTGCCGTTCGTGCCGCCCGTGAAGTAGATGTTCGTGTTGACGACACGCGGAGTGAACAGCCCTCCCGCGAAGGCGAGGTTCGAGGCCTCGCCAGCGTTCAGCGTGACCTGGGCCGTGACGAAGGTCTGGTTCGTACCGGTGCCGTTGGTGTAGCTGTGGGCGACGTTCACTCCCGCCAAGGCGATGCCGTGCGAGCCGAACGCAAGGGGGAACGCTGTGATCGCGACGGGGCTGACTGCACCCGGCACCGCACTCGTGACTGCGCCCGACGAGACGAGCGTCCAGGCCGATTGGGTCGTCTGCACGCCGGTGCGTGTTCCCGGCGTGGTGTAGATGTCGACCGAGCCGGTGCCAGACAGGTTCAGATCGATACCTGTGATCGTAATACCGAGCGGATCGGTCACGTTGAGGTCGAAGTAGACGCCGCCGCCTACACCGCCGGCATTGTTGTTGATGAACGTCGTCGTCAGCGGACTTTGCGCAGCCAAAGGGGCAGCACTCAGACTCAAGAAGGCGAAGGCAAGAAGGCGCATGGTTTCTCCAATGGGTTCGCGAGACATGAAACGTTCGCGGTGGAAGGGGCGGACCGCACGAGGTGTTGCGGCAAGGGCAAGATATCAGCAACCGAAGCGGCGAGGCAGCCCCCAAGGCGGGATTGCGCTGCGAGAGCGCGGCGCGAGATCCAGCCGTCACGGAGGCGTCGACGGCAAGGCGAATAGCGACCACCGGCCGGCCGCCAGGGCTCCGCAGCGGTGCTGCCGCCTGCTTCGTTGGCGGCACTGGCGATCAGAGCCTAGGCAAGCCCTCGACCGTGCGTCACAGGTGCGGCGCGCGCCAAGCCTCTTCGAAGAAGCCGCGTTCGACCATCTCCCAGATGACGACCTTGGCACGCGTGCCCCGCTCGATCTCCTGCATGGCGATGCGCAGCGGATCGAGACCGGGCGCACCGCGCACGATGATGCCGCGCACGGGCCGGCCCAGCGACAACGACAGCGCGTTGAGACCGTTCTCTTCGGTGAAGCTCATGCCGATGACGAGCACTTCGGCGTCGGAATCCTTGCCGTACAGAGGGATCGAACGGCCGTCCTCGCGCAGGTTGATGCCGTAGTAGTCACGCTGCTCGGCCAGGTGTTCCGTGAGCAGACTCATCGGCACCGTGCGCATGCCCAGCAGATCGTCGGGCATCTCGACCGTGCCGATGCCAAACAACGCTGTCAGGTCGCCGACGAGCCGGATGCTTGTGAGATTCCCCAGTTCGATCTGCTTGCGCGGCGACAGGAGGTGGCCGTAACGCTGTTCGAGCATGGCGGCGACCACACGACCCGAAACCAGCGCGCCCGGCGCCCGCCAATGCGTGTCGCGTCGGAAGTAGAGATCCTCGTCGGGCATGGCCGCACGCGCGGCCGCCATCGCCGCGTTGATGTCGACGGTCGGGATGTCGACGGCGGCGAGGTCGTCCTGCAGCATCTGGTAGATCGGTGCCTTCGCAGGCGAAATGACGCCGTCGGCAAACGCCTTGTCGGCATAGACACGAGCCTTGTCCGGCATGATCACCATGCAGAACTCGGCGCCTGCGGCCCGCACGCGATCGCGGATCTCGCGCAAGAACTGCCGCCGCCGCGGGGTCGCCTCGGTGAACATCGCCACGTCGGGCGTGACCGAGCCCGCGAGGAAGAACCACTCGTCGCGCCCGAAGTGCACCTGGTCGCTCTGTGGCGCGCCGATGCGGTAGCGCAGCTCGTTCCAGTTGCTGCGCAACCACCAGACGATCGGCGATGCCTCGCGCAGGTAGAGCTGCTGCTTCTTCATCCAACTGCCGTCGAGCAGCGTGTCCGACTCGAGCGGCGGCTCCGGTGCTGGCACCTGACTGCGTGTCTGGATCGCAGGCTTCTCGTGGCGGAGCACGATGTGCCAGACGAAGTGCACGAGCGGCACCGTCGCGATCATCACGACCCCCAGTGCCAGGCCGTGCCAGCGCATGGCCCACTGCGCGGTGGTCTGAGCGGTGGTCTGAGCGGTCGTCTGCGCTGGGGCCTGTTCTTGGGCCTGTTCTGGCGTTCGGTCTCGTCCGTCTTGGACCATGGCCAATCCTGGAATTGCTAGAACTGGAAGTAGACGAAGGAGACGAAGTCGTTCGTCAACATCTGGCAGATGGCCAACACGAAGAGCAGCATGGTGCCGCCCATCACGAGCGGGTGGAAGCGCTGCACGAGCTGTTCGCTGCGCGGCATGGCGAACGACACGAACAGCCCCACGAACAGCGCCCCGTAGGCAAACGGTGCTGGTTGCCCGACCACCGCCATCGAGCCGATGCCGTAGAGGCCGGACAGGCCCCACATCATCTGCTGCAGTTCGCCCGCTCGCTCGCAACGGAAGATGACGACGCCGACCGTGAAGATCAGGAACGTGATCACCACCTGTACTGCCAGCGGCAACCAGGCGAACGGCGACTGCTTGCCAGAGCGACGCTCGATCACCAACCAGACGCCGTGCCAGGCACCCCACAGCACGAAGTTCCACCCCGCCCCGTGCCACAGCCCGCCGATCAGCATCACGAGCATGAGGTTGACCTGTGCCCGCATCGGCCCCTTGCGGTTGCCGCCGAGCGGGATGTACAGGTAATCGCGCAACCACGTGCTGAGGCTGACGTGCCAGCGCCGCCACAGTTCGGTCACGTTGTGCGAGCGGAACGGTGACAGGAAGTTGCTCGGGAAGTGGAACCCCAGCATCAGACCGAGCCCGATGGCCATGTCGCTGTAGCCTGAGAAGTCGAAGTAGCAGTGGATCGAGAACGCGATGCCGCCGACCCACGACGCCACGAGACCCGGTGCGTCGAGATCCCAGGTCGCATCCGCGATCGGCAGCACCGAGTCGGCGATCAGCACCTTCTTGATCAGGCCCAAGGCGAACAAGAACAGGCCGTCCGTGACCTTCTTGAGGTCGACGGTGCGGTGCACGAGGTCTTCTTGCACGTCGCTGTAGCGCACGATCGGACCCGCAACGAGCTGCGGGAACATCGACACGAAGCAAAGCAGGTCGAGCAGCGAGCGCACGGGCTTCACATCACCGCGGTAGACGTCGATGGTGTAGCTCATCGACTGGAACGTGAAGAACGAGATGCCGACCGGAAGCACCACATGCTCCAACGCCCATGGCCATGGTGTGAGCGCGTTCCAGGTCGAGGCGAAGAAGTTCGCGTACTTGAACCAACCGAGCAGGCTCAGGTTGGCGACCATCGAGATCCACAACCAGGTCTTGCGCCGCCCGCCGCTGCCTGGCTCGCCGATGCAGCGGGCCGCCGTGTAGTCGACCAGCACACTGCCGACCATCAGCAGCACGTAGTGCGGACGCCACCAGCCGTAGAAGACGAAGCTCGCGCAAGTCAGGCAGAGGTTGCGCCAGCGCGCTGGGGTGACGCAGTAGATCGGCAAGAACGCCGGCAGGAACCAAAACAAGAAGATGAACGAGGCGAAGACCACGCGCTCAGTCCTCGGCCTTGGGATCGCGTTCCATGAGCTCCTGCACGGCGACCTGAGGCGACTGACCTTCGAACAGGACGCGCGCGACCGCCATGGCGATCGGCATCTCGATGCCGCGCACGCGCGCCTGGTCGGCTGTGACCCGCGAGGTCCAGACTCCCTCGGCCACCTTGGGCGAAGCCGCGAGCGCTTGCTCGAGCGTCTCGCCGCGGCCGATGCGTTCGCCAAACGCGCGGTTGCGACCGTGCTGGGAAAACGCCGTGACGGCGAGATCGCCGACGCCGCCGAGGCCGAAGAACGTGCGCTGGTCGGCGCCGAGGTCCGTGCCGTAGCGCGCCATCTCGACGATGCCGCGCGACAAGATCGCGGCCTTGGCGTTGTCGCCGTAGCCGAGCCCGTCGGCGATGCCAGCGGCCAGCGCCATGACGTTCTTCAGCGCGCCGCAGATCTCGAGGCCGAGCAGGTCGCGATGGCGATAGACCCGAAACGACTTCGTCGTGAGCGCCGCCTGCAGTTTTTGCAGCACTGCTGCGTCGCTGCCGGCGAGCACGACCGTGGTCGGCAGTTCGCGCGCGACCTCTTCGGCGTGACTCGGACCGCTCAGTGCAAACACGCGCGCGGGTGCCCCGAGCACGGACGCGATGATCTCGGACGGCCGCTCGGCGGTCTGTTGCTCGAGCCCCTTCGCGAGCGACACGACTGGCACGGAGCCAGGCACGAGCGACGCCATGCCCGTCAACGTGCTGCGGATGTGCTGAGTCGGCACGGCGACGAGCACGAGCTGGCAGCGATCGAGCACCGACGTGGGGTCATGGCTGATGCGGATCAGCCCAGGCAGCTCGACGTGTTCTAGGTAGCGCGGATTGCGGCGCGTGGCCGCGATCTCGGCCGTGTAGACGGGATCGTGTCCCCACAGCGCGACGTGGTGGCCGGCTCGGTCCAGGGCCAACGCCATCGCCGTGCCAAAGCCCCCATTGCCGAGAATCGCGATCTTCATGCGCTGCCGGCCGCGCGCGCGGAAAAGTGCTTCTTGAGGTTGCTGCGGTGCGTCCAGAACAACAAGAGCGCGAGCAGACAACACAGCATCGTGACGGGCAAGCGTTCGGCGAACGCAGTGTCCAAATGCAGCAGCATGGCGGCAGCAGCGAGCGCCAGTCCGAGTGCCAGGCTGCCGAAGAACACCTGCCCCGTGCACCAGCGCACGACCAAGAACACGACCATGGCAATTGCAGTCGCCTGCCAGTCGAGTGCGAACAGCACACCGGTGGCAGTTGCCACGCCCTTGCCACCGCGGAAGCCGAGGAACGGCGTGAACACGTGACCCAGCACCGCCGCGGCCCCGCACGCCGTGCCGACGACCAGCCGTGGCTCGGCAACGAACTGCGGCCCGAGCAGTGCCGGCGCGAAGCCCTTCGCCGCGTCCAGCAGGTAGATCGCGACGAACGCCGCCGTGCGCCCCTTTGCACTCGCGAACGCGCGACTCGCATTCGTAGCGCCGACGTTGCCGCTGCCGACCGTGCGCACGTCCACGCCCTTGACGACCCGCACCACGAGCAGCGCAAACGGCACCGCGCCGAGCAGGAAGGCGACCAGGCAAGCAACCGCGAAGACCATTGCCGGAAGGCTAGGGACAAGCGCCCGCGCTCGCCATGGCGAGTGGCACGACGAAGGAATCGAGCACGTGCCTCGATCACCCGCCGCCGCTAACGTCCCGCCCAGTGGCAGCTCGCATCGGCATCGACACAGGTGGCACGTTCACGGACGTCGTGCGATGGTCCTCGCGCGGCGTGCGCGTGCACAAGCTGCCCTCGACGCCGCACGACCCCGCGCGCGCCGTGCTCGAAGGCCTCGCTGCCGTGCGCAAGAACGCCTCGGAAGAAGTCGACGTCGTGCACGGCAGCACCGTCGGCCTCAACGCCGTGCTGACGGGCTCTCTCGCCAAGACAGCGTTCGTCACCAACCGCGGCTTCGAAGACCTCATCGAGATCGGTCGCCAGGAACGCACTGAGCTCTACTCGCTGGCGCCGCACCGACCC
>JBDSBS010000199.1:0-3796 GCA_039921435.1 Planctomycetota bacterium
CGGGGTACTCGCTGTACTCGCGAGCGTCCCACGCGCGCTCGATCGCTTCTCGTTCTTCCTGCGTGATCGGCACGGCGGGCTGCCATGAACGCCACAAGCCCCACTCGACGAGGTCGAAGGGCGCCCCGAGCAGCGCGCCCGCCTTCCACAGCACCCAAGAAGGGAACAGGAAGACCGACAGCGGGTCGCGGGTCTCTTTCTGCTGCGATCGATAGGCGATCAAGGTGACGGGGATCGAAACGATGTCGATCGGGAGGCCCACCGCAAAACCCGTCGTTGCCCCGACCGTCGCCGGCAGCCGCGTCACCCACGTGCGGCCAAAGCGAGCGTCGACCAACTCATCCGTGTAGCGAACGACCTGCGTACAACCGCTCGAGCTCGCCAGACCCAACAGGCTCAACCACGTCAAGAGACGGCCGCCCCGCATGTCACTTGCCCTTGGTGGGTTCGCGCCGCGCAAACGACATCTTCTTGATCGACCACCGATCCTCGAGATCGGGCGGCGGCGGCTTGGGCGCCTTGGCACCTTCGGTCGCGTTCTCGAGGCTCAGCTCGCGCAGTTTCCAGACCGACTGCCGCGACGCATCGGCAGTGACACCGTAGCCCGCTTCACAGTTGAACAAGACGGAGTAGATGAAGTCCCACTTCGGAGCCAGGTCGTTGCGCTTCCAGGTCACGTCGACGACGAAGTCGTCGGCCTTCTGCTTACTCTTGGAACCCGATCCCATGTTCGCGGGCTCGCCCTTGGGGTCCGAGATCGAGAAGTCGTCGTTCTTCAAACCCAAACCCGACTGGATGATCCGCCCCTCGAAGTACGTACGCGGCAGGTTGATGGCCTCCGAGGTGTTGCGGCGGTTCTGAGACACGACCTCGACCTTCTTCTGCAGTGCGCCGATCTGCTCGAGCGCCCCGTTTGGCTTGGTCGCGTTGTAGATCGAGTCCTTGCACGCTTCGATCGTCTCTCGCTTCTTGATGCACCACCAGCCACCGAGCGGCAGCAGGACGAGCGACAGCAGCACGATGACCTTGTACAGGTCGAGGTTGCGCAAGAATCTCATCGGCGTTCCTCCCCTGCGGCCGCGTTTGCCGAGGCTTGCACGACGTTGGTCGCCGCATCCGAGTTGGCGGGAGCCTTCGGCGGCGCCGAGGTAAGGCGGTTGCCCACGTCGATCGGTGGTCGAACCGGAGGCGCCGCTCCGATCGTGTGCGCGGTGCTCGGGCCAAACGGTTCGAACGCGCCCTTGATCGGCATCGAGAACTTATAGTAGGCGCCGATCACGCCGCTGTCGCCGCCCGTGTCCTTGAAGAGCTCTTCGGGCGTGCCGGCAGAGCGCGCGGCCGGGCGTTCGAACGGAGAATCGGGCTTGTTGTACTCGGCCTCGATGGCCTGGACCAAGGCCGACTCCCTCTCGCGGAAGTCCTCGCCGCGGAAGGCGACCTGGAAGTCGAGCTTGCGGTTGCCCTTCATCGTGAGATCGATCCTCGTCACGAGGTAACGCTTCAGCTGCGGCTCGACCGACTTCAACAGTCCGGCCCAGCGCACGAGCACGGCGAAGCCGGACTCGAGGCTGACGTCCTCGTAGACGCCGGACTCCTTCTGCTTTTGATCGGCAACGAGGCTCAGCTTGTCCTTGACGAGCTGGATGCGCTTGGCCTCGGGCGTTTCGATGAGCTCCGCTACCAACTGCTTGTAGGTGTAGTCCTTGCCCTTGCTCTGCTCGTAGCGGAAGTAATCGGGCTTCTCGAACCAACCACTATGCAGCACCTCGTTGAGCATGCCGAAGAACTGCGGTGGCGCGTTGGAGTTCTTCTTGTCGATGTAGGTGCTGCCGATCTGCAGCTCGAGGTTCCGCAGTTCGCCCGCCAACTTGATGCCGTAGACGAACATCGCCAGCAAGCCCACCATGCAGGTGATCGCCAGCGGGAACTTGATGCGATCGAATCCGCGCGCCAGCACGAGGTCTTCTTGGCGCAGATTGAACCCCTCGGGTCCACCGAATCGCGACAGGGCGAGGCCAACCGCAGTCGCCAGACGCGACCTCAGCTCAGCTGCGCGCTCGGGGTCGAGATCGTGTTGCAGCTTGGCCAACACGTCCAGCTCGCGCGGCTCGACACCGAACACCTCGGCCAACATCTCCTTCACGCCCGGGCTGCGGCTCGCGCCACCGGTCAACCACAGAGCACTGCTGCGCGCAGCCCGGCCTGACGCGGTCAGGTAGCGGGCCAGCTCGCGCGCCAGTCGCTGCAAGTACGCGGTGTGCGCCGCTTCGACGTCCTTGCGCGAGATCGTGATCTTGCGCAGCGTTGGCTCGGGTTGCAGCGCCGGAGTTTCTTCGCCAGCGACGACGGCCAGCAACACGTCGGCAACCTCGATGCGCTGGTCCGTGCCCGTCAGCAAGCACGCCAACACGGCGGCTCTCGCCGGCTCGGCGTCGATGCCGTGCTGGCGCGCAATTTCGTCCGTGACGACGTGGTCGCCTAGACGCAGCGCGCGCATTTCGACGAGCTGCTCGCCCTCGACGAGGATGACGCGCACGCTCCGGGCGCCGAGGTCGACGACCGCGGTCACCGGCGGCGTGCCGACCGGCACCTGCCCTTCGACCGGCTCGCGCGTGAACGCACCGGCCCAGTGTGCGACGCGCCACAACGCCATGGTGTCGAGATCGACCGTCTCCACTTCGATCGACTGAGCCGTCAGCGCGCTCAACTGGCTGCGCAAGCCGGCCTTTGGCACCGACGCCACCATCACCCGCGTGCCGCCGTCAGAGCCTTCGCCGATCTCGTGGAAGTCGACGACCATGTCGTCGACGACGTGGCTGTGGATCTCGCCTTCGATCTCCGACTTGACCACCTTGCGGATCGCATCGTGGCCCTTGAACGGCAACTCGATGAAACGCAGAACGGCCTCGCGGCACGGGTGGCCGAGGGTCAGCTCGCCGCGCATGCCGTCGCCGATGGCAGCCTTCACCGCCGCCGCGACCAGCTCGCTGCGGGCCGTGCCGTCGACCGCGCCGGCAGCATCGACGGGCGCCGTATGGACCCGGACGAGTCGCGTCTTGCGGTAACTGCCGTCCAGCTCGACGACTTTCACCGTCTGGTCGCCTGGGTCAATGCCAATGCTCTTCACCATGATGTCTCCAAATCCGCGGATCGCGGTCGACCTGGCCCGTGCCTTGGGTCGACCCGACCACCTGTTACCTGGGTGTTTCTGGTCTGCTCTCGAGTTCGTAGCGCGCTCGCTGTTGCTCGTCGAGCACGGCTAGAATGCGCTGTCGGGTTCGGCCGCGCGCTGTCAGCAGCTGACTCTGGATGGCTAGCGGCAGTTGCGTGTATTGGGCGCTGGTCAGAATCGCATACTCCTCGTCGTGGTCTCTCTGCATCACGAGCCGCAGACTGCGCTCCTGCGCTGCACTGAGTCCGTATCGTTGGGTGAGGTCGGTCGCGTACTCGTGTTCGGGCGTCGAGATAGCACACGGACCCGCCAGCACTCTGGAGATCGCGGATCCGACACTGATGCCACCTGCGAAGCTTCCCAGAGCGGCACCGAGAATCCATACCTGAACGCGTTTCACTTCACTCGGCTCTCCCCGCTGCGCGCGGCGCCCGACCCGCTGCGCGGGGCGCCGGAACTGCTGCGCGCGTCGCTCGACCTGCTGCGCGCGTCGCCCCAACTGCTGCGCGAATCTCTCGGCTCGAGAACGCCCTTCTGGATCAACGCATCGAGGCGATCCATCTCGCGTTGGATCTCGCGCTCCATCTCGTTTGGCGCCGCTTGCAGCGTGTCACTCTGGCCGCG
>JBDSBS010000200.1:0-6708 GCA_039921435.1 Planctomycetota bacterium
CCGCGGCGGTTCCGCAGGGCGCGCTTCGGTGGGGTCGCGATCACGGGTCACGTCGGCGCGCCCGCGCAAGGCCGATGGCGAGCACGCGGAGCGGGGCCGATGATCGGTGGGGCGCTCTTGTCAGCACCTTCGAGTGCCCCGGCAACTTCAAGCGAGCCTGCCAGCGGAATAGACGTTGAGCCGCGAGTAAAGCGTCTTGAGGCTGATGCCGAGGATCTTCGCCACCGTGGTCTTGTCGCCTTCGAACCGTTCCATGGTCGCGTCGATCAGCTGCTGTTCTGCTGCCGCGATGGTACTGCCGACGCGAACCTCGATCTTGTCGTGGTCGCCCGCATCGCACGCTGACGGCTGCAGTGACTCGGCGTCGATTTCATGGTCGGCGAGGATGAAGGCCTGTTGCACGAAGTGCCTCAGTTCGCGCACGTTGCCGGGCCAGGAATGCGCCCGCAGACGGTCGAGTGCGAGGGCGGTGAACCGCTTCTGGCTCGATGCCTGCCGATTGAGCAGGTCGAGGAAGTGCACGGCGAGCAGCACGATGTCGGCGCCGCGCACACGCAGGTGCGGCAAGGAGATCGGGAACACCCGGAGCCGGTAGTACAGGTCATTGCGCAGCGTGCCATCGCGCACGGCCCGCTCGGGGGCTCGATTGGCGGCCGCGATGATGCGAACATCGCTCTGCACCTGCTTCTCGCCACCGATCCGTTGGAAGCTGCCCGTCTCTAGCACGCGCAGCAGGCGCACCTGGAGGTCGATAGGCATCTCGGTGATCTCGTCGAGGAAGAGGGTGCCGCCGTCGGCTTGCGCGAACACGCCGTTGTGCCGGCGACTTGCGCCCGTGAAGCTGCCCTGCTCATGGCCGAACAGTTCGCTCTCGATCAATGTTGCCGAGATGGCCCCGCAGTTGAGCGCGACGAACTCTTGGTGGCGGCGAGGGCTGAGATCGTGGATCGTGCGCGCCACGACTTCCTTGCCCGTGCCGGTTTCACCCGCCAACAGGACCGTGGCGTCGGTCGGTGCGACCCGCTGGATCTGCCGGTACAGTTCGAGCATCGGCGCCGACTGCCCGCGCAATTGGTGGAACACACCGGTCTCGTGCGCCTCCCCCACGGGTCGGAGTCGGGCCGGGCGCGCATGGCTGCCCGCGTACGGTTGTGTCGCGCAAGGTGCGTCGAGCAAGGCGCACAAAACAGGTTCTGGAGACATGGTCTGTCGATGTGGCTTCGGATCCGACCACACCGTCGAGCCAGTCATCGGTGGTTGGCCACAGACCGGTTGGGATCTGTGAAGCACCATCTACGCATCGGCCCTGAGGGCCCCGTGAAGCAGGCCTGAGATCCTCTTCACACCAGCCAGCGTCAGGCAACCGGCATGGGGGAACATGGCTGCTCAGAGCGACTTATGCCACGTCCCCCGCTGCTACGATTTACGCCGTCGACCTGGGCGCCGAGCCGGTTTCCGGCAGAGCGATCAGTTCTTGGCCTTCGGTTCGACGCCTTCGAGCGCCTTCTTGGCCGCGGCTGGATCAACCACGCCGTTCTTCGGCTTCACGAAGGGCACACAACTCTCCAGCTGCGCAGCCGTCATCCCACTGGCACAGCAGAGCACCTGGGCGTCGCCGTCCTTCTGGCACGCCGTGACCTTCGGGTACGCGACGAGGTAGTCCTTGCCACCCATGCCGAGCGTCGAGCCGTGGTTGACGACTGCCAGGACGATGCAGTTCTTATTGCGGTCGACGATGAGGTCTTGCACCTTGCCCCATTCGGTGGAGCCGGCGTAGACGGGCAGAGCGGACAGATCGCTCGCCTTGTGCATGCACTGGGAACAGCCGACGAAATCCGTTCCGGGGACTTTCTTGCCGCGCGCGACCGAGGCCTCGGCCGTGCCCTTGCCTTCACCGGCCTTGTCGGCATGGATGCCGCAGGCAGCATCGAGACCGTTCTTGCAGGCCGTAGCCAGATCGAACGAAGGTTTGCCCTTCAGCTCTTCCTTGGTCCAAGCGAGGTCGTAGCGCTCCATGCTGTTGTTCCAACGCAGGTCGGCAGCCGGAACGAGAACGACCTTGTCGCCGAGGCCGAGGAAGCCGCCGAGGCTGACGACTGCCTGCTTCAGCTGACCGTCGCGGCAATCGACGAGCCACTCCGTGACCTTCGCCGTGGGACGGTCGGGCTGCTCACCATCGCGGCGTGCCTCGGCGGTCTCCTTGGCGCTGGCTTCGAGAAATACCTTGGCGCCCACCAGGCGGCTGGTGGTGGTGTAGTCCATCGTGGTCCTCTCGATGGCGTCGGGCTTTTGTGGCTTCGATTCGTTGCCCTCTTGCGCCGTAAGACCGATCGTTGTGGTGGTCGCCAGCAGGATGGCGGCAGCAGCGCCGCGCAATGACGGAATTCGTAGTTGATTGATAGCAGGCATGATGTTCTCTTGGGAAATGGATTGCAGAGCAAGATCGCGTCGTTCCGACGGCATCAGACATCTTGCTCGACGGGACACGAGGAGCAATCGGCGTGCCGGAACAGGATGCGAGTGGGAGCGCAAGATGTCTGAGCTGCGCAAGTGCATTGCAAGACACGCCAGAACAGCTGCGCACCCTTCGATTTGGTGGCGCACTGAGCTCGGCCTTTGGCGGGGCATGCAGAGGCTTGTAGAATCCGCACTCACTGGCGCCGAAGACGGGGGCGCGAGGACGGAAAGCAATCGAGCACGCCCACTCCGGCCCACCGACCCCGTGTCTACGAGCTGCTTCGATCCCCGTCAGATCCCCATTCCAAAGGCGCGGTCGTCTTCTGCTGTTTCTCCGGAAACGCCGGTATTGCCCTCGTAGGTCTTGCCATTGCTGTCCGTGCTCACGTTCCCGCCGGGCCGCTCCGTCCGTTGTTCGCCAGGGCTGCGTGGCTTGCGTGGATCGCGGTCGGGCACGGTCGGTCTTACGAGCGTGTGAGGCGGCGAAGGCGAGTCAGAGGTGCCGCCAACTTGCTTCTGGCCTAGTCGATGGCGCGGGCCGCTGGATGTGCTCTTCGCCAAGTCGTCGCCGAGATCGTGCTCTTTGCTCATGGTGTCTCCGATAAGAAAGTGGAGAGGTTGCAACGGGCGCAGCCAAGCGAGCGCCGCGGTTGGAACGTCTTGGCATTCCAGCAACCGTATTCCAGCAACCATCGAGCCGAGGCGGCGCCGTCGCTCGCGGATCCGCCGCGGCAGATTCTGCAAACCACCTCGCCAGCGGCCGCGACTTACTGAAAGCGTTGCCGAGTCGCCGCGGGACTCCCGACGCGGGCGTTGCCTCATTGCACGATTGCGGATTTCCTCACCTGCGGTCCGCACGCTTCTTGCTACTTGACCGGATCTCCCGCATGCCCCCATCTACGCATCGAGCCGCGAGCGTGCCCTTGCTGGGCAGTCTGCTGGGCAATCCGGCGATTGCGTACGCGGGCATGCGACAACGACGACGATGGGGGTCGGTTGTTCTCGTGACGATCGTCGCGGTCGTCTCAGCCTGGATCTGGATCGTGCCGCGCATCGCCGAGTCGATGTTGTTGTCGCAGCTTCGGCACGCCGGCTTCGGCGACGCCTCGCTCGAGTCCATCGAGGTCGGCTTGGGCCATGTGCGCGTGCGCAACCTGTGTCTTGGTTCCGGGGAACAGGGCGTCGGCAACGTGACGATCGCGACCGCGACGGCGGAGTTCAGCGCGACGGACCTGTTGCACCAGCGCATCGATTCGCTCGTTCTGGACGCCCCCACTTGGACCATGGCTCCATATCCAGAACTCGTCTGGAGCCCCTTCGATGAAGCGCTGCGACTCGGTAGCGACGCGGCGGCAACACCGGCCTTGGTGCAAGTGCTGCCGTCGCTGTCGGTGCGCCACGTCGCCATTCACGGTCTCACGATCGAGCCGCCTCAAAGCCGCGGCACGAAGGTGAAGATCGATGCAGCGCTGACTGCGCACGATGGTCGGTGGAGCGTCGACGTGCATGCGTCCATGGGCAGCCTGATCGTCAGTGCGCTCGCGCGCTTGCAAGAACAGCCGGGACAAGCCGACGGAACCATCACACTGCGTCTGCTCGGAGCCAAGCCGATCGAACTCGAAGGCACCTGTCGGTTGGTGTGCGAGCCAGCGGGACGCCGGTCGCACGTAGCACTGCAGCGCAAGCCGGGACCGTTCGAGGTGGCGCTTGCGGATGCAACCTGGTCCGGCGATGGTGCGCTGGCGCTCACGGCGAACGTGCCGTTCGCGCAGATCGAGGCGGCGGCCATGACATTACACCTCGAGGACTTCGAACTCGCGTCGACGACCGGCGCACAGGTCCGCGGTGTTGCTGCCGAATTGCAGTTCCGTGGCTTACCGATGCCTGTGTCGTGCGGGCCGCAGCACCTGCGCTGGAAGCACGTGAGGGTCGATGCTGTCGAAGCGGGCTCCGGCGGCGCCCAGTGCGAACTCAGCAGTGGCCTCGAGCTGCGTGCGACGATCCACCAGCGAACCGTGGACGAGATCGGTTCGATCGACGTCAGCGAGCTGTACCTGGCGCCGGGCGTTCACAGCTTCCCTTTGACGCTGGCCTTCGACCGTGTGTCGTTGCAGGAATGGCTCGAGCTGCTGAGCCGTGGGCGCGTCACAGGGGATGGTCGATTGAGCGGCAAGGTAGCGCTGGTCTTGCACACCGAGCCGCGCCTCTCGATCGACCTGCGGAACGGGCAATTGGCGGCGGCTCCCGGTGGCGTCGTGCGCTTCCTCGACGATGCCGAGACCGCGGGCCTGGTCCTGCATCACGTGCAGCAGATCGCGGAGTCGACGGGCCACGACGCCCTCGTGCAGGCGCGCCTCGTCGAAGCCCTGCAGGAGTTCGCCTACACGGAGCTCGACTTCCGCATCCTACCCGATGCCGAGAGCCATAGCGTGACCCTGCAAGTGCACGCTGTCGGCGAGGGCCGGCGGGTGCCGCAGCAGTTGGACCTGAAGGTCAACCTGCACGGCTTCGACACCGCCGTCGACACCGCCATGACCATCCAACTCGGTCTGGACCGCGCGAGGCACCGCCTCGGGGGACAAGACCGCTGATCGACAGAGGACCATTCCAATGCAAAGGACACCATTATGAAGACCCTGGGAACAACGCCGATGCTCGGTTGGCGCGTACTGCCGTTCGTCGCACTCGCCAGCGGGTGCATTTCGCACAGCGTGAGTACCGCACCGATCGAGATCAAACCGATCTTCATCACGATGGACATCAACCTGCGGGTGCAGCGCGAGCTCGACGAGTTCTTCGACTTCGAAAAATCTGCGGCCGCGGCCCCCCGCCCTTCGACCGACAAGCCAACCAAGGTGAAACCATGATCGCTTCGAAACTCGCTTTCACGGCACTGCTCGCGGCATTCGCCACAGCAAGCGCGGCCGCGCAGGATCCGCCAGCTCCGCGCGACGTGCGCAGCGAGCTCAAGGAGACGATGAAGACCCGCTACCCGCTGCTCGAGCAGGCGCGCGACGCCGGCAAGGTCGCTGAGACGCCTGGCGGCGAGGTCAAGCTCGTGAAGGCCAGCTTCGCCGGCGACAAGGTGGACCCCAAGGACGCGGCCAAGGGCACCGTTGGCGAACTCGTCGACAGCGAGAACAAGGACCGTCGGTTGCTGTACGAGTTGCTCGGCAAGGAGCTGAAGCTCACGGCTGCCGCAGTCGGCAAGCAGAACGGTCTGCGCAACGTGGACAAGGCGAAGCCCGAGCACTGGATCGAGGTCGATGGCAAGTTGGTGCAGCGCAAGTCGGTCGTGCCCAAGGACCCGGAGAAGAAGTAGCAACGTTCGTCATCGCGGTAGGCGGCGCGATCGTCGACGACGAGGACGGCACCCAACCAAACTCACTTGCCGGGATCGGCGAACAGGGCCAGAAACGCGCGCAATGGCGCCGAGATGCTGGCGATCGGGTTGACCGCCACGTCGACTTCGGACAACGACCCCGTGAGCCTCACCTCGAGCAACTGACCGTTCAAGAGGTCGAGCAGCGTCTGCGTCGGCGCACCCACGACGGGCACATGCGTCAGGTCCTTGGCGAACATTCGCGGCACCAGACGCGCGTCGAGTCCCTCCCCATCGAGCCGAACGAGGCCTGAGCCGAAGAGGTGGAGCAGGTTGCCCTTGGCGGTGAATTCATCGACGAAGAAGGAGCCGAGATCCACGTGCACGCGACCGCGCACCTCGCGCAGTGCGTCATCGGGGCCGGCAGTCACACCCAGCGTGTGCAACAGGCCAGCCATGAGCGGCTGCTGCCAAAGGCGCACGTCCGTGCCTTCGATCCAACCAGCCCCGGCGAGGTGAGGTGCTCCCGCGGTCTGCGCGAGATCGAGGAATCCCGACGCGGAACCTCGGGACTGCTCGGACAGCGCTCCCGATTCTTGCGCCGCATGCGCGATATCCAGGTCGACCAAGGTCAGTTGGCCGTGCCAGCTCGTAGCCGAGCCCCAATCGACGCGGCCGAACCCCGCCAATTGCCCCCCGAAGACAAACGCCCGGAGTTCCTCGACCGCCATGGTCTTCGGACCCTCCATGCGCAGCTTCGCCTCGAATCCGTGCGTCGGCAAGGGAACCGGCCCGCCGGTCGCGCGCGGCAACAGAAAGCGGATGCGGGTGTCGTGCACCTCGATCCGCTCGAGCGGCGAGCCCGAGCCATCGGATCGAACACCGGGTGCGTCGGTGATGCGGGCGAGGGGCTCGACCCAATCTTGCTC
>JBDSBS010000201.1:0-5345 GCA_039921435.1 Planctomycetota bacterium
GTCGGCTAGCCGTTCGATTCCGGCGGGCAACGAGTGCTCGCGGTCCGTGCGCGGCGTGGCTATCGTCCGCGTCCCTTTCTCAGGTCAGAGTATCAGGAAGCAACTCGCATGATCATCGGCGTCCCCAAGGAGATCAAAGCCCAAGAGAACCGTGTCGGTGCCGTGCCGGCGATGGTCATGGACCTTACCAGCAATGGCCACACGGTGCTCGTGGAACAAGGAGCCGGGCTCGGTGCCGGCATCACCGACGAGGCCTACACGAAGGTCGGTGCCAAGATGGTTGCTGGGGCGGCCGAGGTCTATGGCCAGGCCGACATGATCGTCAAGGTCAAGGAGCCGTTGGCAGCGGAGTATCCACTGATCAAAAAGGGCCAGCTGCTGTTCACGTACTTCCACTTCGCCGCCGCGCGCGAACTGACCGACGCGATGCTGAAGTCCGGGGCGCACTGTTTTGCCTACGAGACCCTCGTGCATCGCAACTCGCTGCCGCTGCTGACGCCGATGAGCGAAGTGGCAGGGCGCATGAGCGTGCAGGTCGGCGCCGTCTGCCTCGAGAAGCACCACGGCGGTCGCGGCATCCTGCTCGGCGGCGTGCCCGGTGTGGAACCGGCAACCGTGCTGATCCTCGGTGGGGGAGTCGTAGGCACCAACGCGGCGAAGATGGCGGCTGGTCTCGGCGCCGACGTACGGCTGATGGACCTCGATCTCGATCGCCTGCGCTACCTCAGCGACGTCATGCCCGCGAACGTGACACTGCTGCACAGCTCGCCGATCGCGATCCAAGAACAGATCGTGCACGCCGACCTCGTCATCGGCGCGGTGCTCGTGCAGGGGGCGCGCGCGCCGCGCCTCATTCGACGCGACGACCTCAAGACCATGAAGGAAGGTGCCGTGATCGTCGACGTTGCCGTGGACCAGGGCGGATGCATCGAGACATGCCGTCCGACGACGCACGCCGATCCGACCTACGTCGTCGAAGGCGTGCTGCACTACTGCGTCGCCAACATGCCCGGCGCCGTGCCGCGCACGTCGACGTTCGGCCTGACCAACGCAACGGGCCCGTGGGCCAAGAAGCTGGCCGGCATGGGCGCGTCGAAGGCTGCGAAGGACCCCGTACTCGGTACCGCGGCAAACATCCTCGGCGGCGTTGTCACCCACCAGGGCGTCGCCGAAGCCTTCGACCTGCCGTTCAAGGCGCCAGGAACGGTGTTGTGATCGTCGGGCCGCCGCTCGGCCTGATCGCTGCTGGTGTCGTCGATGCTGCGCCGCTCGGCTTGTTCGAAGCCGTGGTGTTGGGGCTCGTCGAAGGCATCACCGAGTTCCTGCCGATCTCGAGCACTGGCCACCTGATCGTCGCGCAGCGGTTCTTGGGCCTCGCCGAAGGCGGCGCCAACAACGTGTTCGCGATCGGCATCCAGATGGGAGCGATCACCGCGATCCTCGTGTTGTACTGGCGGCGCCTCCTGGCGGCCGCCCGCACGATGATGCGTCCGACTGCAGCCGAACCCAACCTGCTGTGGCAGATCGCCATCGCAGCACTGCCGGCGATCGGCTTGGGCCTGCTGTGCGACAACTGGATCGACGAGCACCTGTTTTCGACGAAGGTCATAGCCGCGACGATGGTGATCGGCGGCGCCCTGCTGTTCTGGCTCGAACGATTCTTGGCTGGCAAGTCAGCACTCGTGCCAGAGCTGGCCCAGATGCCGTACCGCACGGCGCTGTGGATCGGGCTGTTCCAATGCCTCGCCCTGGTGCCAGGCACGAGCCGCTCCGCGGCGACGATCGGCGGCGCGATGCTGCTCGGACTGTCGCGCACGGCGGCGGCCGAGTTTTCGTTCCTAGTCGGCCTGCCGATCCTCTACGGCGCTTCGCTCTACAAACTGGTCAAGCACCGCGATCTGTTGACGAGCGACGTCGTTGCGCCGTTCGCCGTCGGCACGGCCGTAGCGTTCGTCAGCGCATTGCTCGTCGTCGTGCCCTTCGTGCGCTACCTACGGCGGCACACGTTCCGGCCGTTCGCGTGGTACCGCATCGCCGCCGGGCTCGCGCTGGCGTGGTTGTGTTGGCAGCAGATCGTGTCGTGACGTGGGCGCACCCGCGCGAAGAAGCGCGGTGGCCGAGCATCACCGGCGGCGGTAGCCGAGTCGGCGCAGTACGAGCAACACCTCGCTCCAGCTCGGGAACGGGCGCCCGTTCTGCTTCTTGAAGCGATCGATGGCCTCGATGAATTCGAGCGCGTCGGCATCGACCTCGGCCAGCGGTGGAGCCGAGCGCTCCGGTTCGGCGGTGTCGCTGGCAACCGCCGAGCTGGTTGCCGACCGTTGTTTCGGGCGAGCCCGGCCGACTGTGGCTTTTACGGTGGCCTTGCTGACCGTGGCCCTATCGACCGTGGCCCTATCGACCGTGGCTTTGTTGACAGCGGACTTGTCGACGGCGGTCTTCGGGCTCGACTTCGATTTGCTCTTCTTCCTGGTGGCGCTGGCCATGCCGTCTCATCGGCTGCGCTCGAACATCGCCTTGATGGCGGCGTCGAACGGCGGGTGCAGCAGGCCCCGATCGGTGACAAAGCTCGTGACGAGGCGCCCGGGCGTCAGGTCGAAGGCAGGATTCTGTGCTTCGACTTCGGGGGCGGCGACTCTCTGGCCCCCGAGCACCAACACCTCCTTACCATCGCGTTCTTCGATCGGAATGGCAGCGCCGTCCGCGAGCCGCGGGTCGAAGGTCGACGCTGGGGCCACGACGTAGAACGGAACCCGGTGGGCGGCGCACGCCAGGGCCAGGCCGTAGGTGCCTACCTTGTTGGCGAAGTCGCCATTGGCGGCAATGCGGTCGGCACCCACTAGCACGAGCTGGACCTTGCCGCGCGCGATGAGACCCGCGGCGGCCGCGTCGACGACCACTTCGACGGGGATGCCGGCGACCACCAGTTCGAGCGCCGTGAGCCGCGCACCTTGCAGCAAGGGGCGGGTCTCACAGGCGAGCACGCGGAAGCGCACGCCATCGCGCCATGCCGCGAACAGCACGGCGAGTGCTGTGCCATCGCCCGCGGTGGCGAGCCGCCCGGTGTTGCAATGCGTCAGCGCGGTGCAACCTTCGCCAACGAGGCTCTTGCCGTGCTCGCCGATGCGCTGGCCAGAGATCACGTCTTCGGCGTGGATGCGTTTGGCCTCGGCCAAGAGACGCGCCAACGTCGGCTCTTCGCGAACGGCGGCGAGACAGCGGTCGAGTGCCCAGGACAGGTTGACGGCAGTCGGCCGCGCTGCCGCCAGGCGTGCGGCGGCGTCGCGGGTAGCCGCGACGAACGAACCGGGCAGCGGTCGGATCTGGCGCACGGCGAGCACGAGTCCATAGGCAGCCGCGACGCCGATCGCGGGAGCGCCGCGCACGCACAGCCGCACGATGGCGTCGATCACCTGCTCGCCGGTTTGCAGTTGCAGCACCGTGCGCTCGCGCGGCAGCACCGTCTGGTCGAGCAGTTCGAGATGTCCTTGCTCGTCGCCGCTCCAGGCGATCGTCGGCGGCAGGGCAACGGAATGTGCTGCGGTCATGGTGGCTGCGGCTAGCCGATCAGACGCTTCTGGATGTCGGCATACGTGGCGGCTGTCTTGGCGATGACTTCGGGCGGTAGGATCGGTGGGGGTGGCGTCTTGTTCCAGCCCGTCGTCTGCAGCCAGTCGCGCAGGTACTGCTTGTCGAAGGACGTCGGCGTGGCACCAGGGCGCACTTCGTTGGCCGGCCAGAACCGGCTCGAATCCGGCGTCAGGCATTCGTCGATGAGCACGACCTTGCCGTCGAGCAACCCGAACTCGAACTTGGTGTCGGCGATGACGATGCCGCGTCCCTTCGCGTATTCGCGTCCCTTTTGGTAGAGAGCCAACGCCGCGAAACGCGCCGCTTCGGCGACCTGCCGGCCAACCATCTCGACTGCGCGCGAGAACGAGATTGGCTCGTCGTGGCCGGCTTCGGCCTTCGTCGACGGTGTCATGACGGGGGGGACGAGTTCGCTCGCGTGCTGCAGGCCCTTCGCCAGAGCGATGCCGCTGACGGCGCCGTGCTTTTGGTAGTCCTGCCAACCAGAACCCGTCAAGTAGCCACGCACAACCCACTCGATGGGCAGCGGCTCGCACGTTCTGCAGCGCATCGTGCGGCCGCGCAGCCAGGGTTTGTAGTCGGCAGGCACGTCGGTCCAACTATCGACGTCGGTCGACAGCAGGTGGTTGGGACACACGTCGCGCAGCAGCTCGAACCAGAACCGCGACGTCTCGGTGAGAACGCGCCCCTTGCCGGGGATGCCTTCGGCCATGACGACGTCGAAGGCCGAGACTCGGTCCGTGGCGACGAGCAGCAGGTCTAGGCCGAGCGCGAAGATCTCGCGCACCTTGCCGCGGCCGAGCCGCTTGCAAAACGGCAGGTCGATGCCGAGCAGTGGGCCAGGCGTTGGGCCAGGCGTTGGGCCGAGCAGTGGGCCAGGCAGTGGTGCATTGCTCACGCGTCGATTATGCGAAGCGCGAACGGCGAGAGAAGGGTCACCGCCGAGAAACCGGTGGGTGGCCACTGCTGAGGATCAGTTCGTCTTCTCGCGCACGCCGATGCCGATGTTGATCTCGGGAATGTTGTTGCTGCGCGCTTCGACGAAGGCATCGACGAAGACGAGGGTCTGGTAGTCGCGATCGATCGCCGCAAACCAGGTCTCGTTGGTGCCGCTGATGCTGATCGTCATACGGCCCTCGGCACTCAGCGTGTAGCCGCCGATGTAGGAGAAGTCAGCACCTTGATTGCCGACCGCGTCGAGCCGGAAGCCGCCTTGGGCCGTCAGGGTCACGACCCCGACGAACGAATCGGAACCCGAGATGCTCGGGTTGACGAAGAGCGTGTGGCCACCGACGAGGAACGTGCCCGGCACGCGCACGGTGTCGACCGGCGCCGCCGAGGCGTCGAACTGGCGCACCATGAACACGATGCCAGCTTCGCCGTCGCTCTCTTCGGCATCGAGGCCGAAGATCATGGTTGGGCTGGCGGCCGCAAGCATCACGCGGCTGTCGGGCCCGTAGTTGAGGGTCAGGTTGCAGGTGCCGTCGCCGGTGGTGCCGTTGTTGGTCGTCAGGAGGTTCTGGATCGTGCCGCCAAAGGTCAGGCTGCTGCTCGGCAAACCCTGACTGCCGCTCTCGCTGCCCGACCCGCTGATTCCCCGCGATGTGCCAGGCTCACCGGCGGCGATGGCGATGCCGCCAAAGGCCGCGCGGCCGACGTTGGACGGCGACAGGATCGTCTGGTCGAAGATGGTGTGCAGCGACAGCACGTGCCAGTTGCCTGCGAGCTCGATCTGGCCCGAGACGATGCGCGTT
>JBDSBS010000202.1:0-5706 GCA_039921435.1 Planctomycetota bacterium
CGCTTCTTCGAAGGCGCGATAGAGCCGCGCCTCGACGGCGGGCCCGAGCGCGGCCAACAAGTCGAGTGCCGTGGAGCGCAGCGCGCGTTCGCCGGTCGCGCGCGCCGTCAGCGAGTCGCTGGCCGGAGGCGCCGCATCGATCACCGTCTCGAGCCGCGTTCGCAGCGTCGTCGCCAGGTGTCGCCGCAGCGCCTCGCGCGCCGCGAACAGACCGTTGGGATCGGGGAACGTCGCGCGGTGCAGCAGTTCGCCGAGGTCCGGCAGACGCAGCGCGAGGGCTGCGAAGGCGGGGTCGATCTCGGCGCGGTCGAGTTCGCGCGCCAGGGCCGCAGCGAGACCCGCGGCGGCATCGGCATCGAGGCCGCCGTCGACGGCCGCGACCATTGCATCGATGGCGAGCGTCTGGCCGGCGTCCCAGCGCGTGAACGGATCGGCATCGTGCGCCATCTGCACGAAGCGCTGCGCGTTCGTCAGGCCATCGTCGAGCCGCACGGGCGCGCAGAAGCCGCGCAGCACGGCCGGAATCGGTGCCTCGCACACGCCCGTGAAACGGAACGTCGCTTCGGCGCTGCCGAGCACGAGTGCGTGCTCCTCGCGCGGCGTCGCCTCGCCATCGAGCACAGCAGCGAGGGCGGAGCCGTTGTCGGCGAGCAACCCGATGCGCAGCGGGATCTGCAGCGGGTGCTTGTCCGGTTGCCCCGGCGTCGGCGCCGTCGTCTGCTGCACCGTCAGCGCGAACGCCAACGTCGCCGCATCGTACTCGCCGCGCACCGTCACCAGCGGCGTGCCCGCCTGTTCGTACCAGCGCAGGAACGGCCCGAGGTCCATCGCCGCTGCCTCCGCGAAGCAGCCGACAAAGTCCTCTACCGTCGAAGCCGTGCCGTCGCGCCGTGTGAAGTAGAGCTGCATGCCGCGTGCGAAGGCGTCCGCACCGACGACCTCGCGCAGCATGCGGATGACCTCGCTGCCCTTCTCGTACACCGTCGCCGTGTAGAAGTTGTCGATCTTCTGGTAGCTCGCCGGCCGCACCGCGTGCGCGAGTGGCCCCGCGTCTTCAGAGAACTGGCGCGAGCGCAAGCGGCGCACGTCCTTGATGCGCTGCACGGCGTGCGAACGCTGGTCGGCGCAGAACTCCTGTTCGCGAAACACCGTCAGGCCTTCCTTGAGCGACAGTTGGAACCAGTCGCGACAGGTGATGCGGTTGCCGGTCCAGTTGTGGAAGTACTCGTGGCCGACGACGGCTTCGATCGACTCGCAGTCGCTGTCCGTCGCACTTTCGGGGTCGGCCAGGATGTAGGCCGAGTTGAAGATGTTGAGCCCCTTGTTCTCCATCGCCCCGAAGTTGAAGTCGCGCACGGCGACGATGTGGAAGACGTCGAGGTCGTACTCGCGGGCGAACTTCTGCTCGTCCCAGCGCATGGCTCGCTGCAGGCAGTCCATCGCGTAGTGCGCGCGTTCTGCTTCGCCAGGATCGACGTGGATGCCGAGTGCGATGCGCCGCCCCGACATCGTAGTGAACGAGCCCGCGATCGAGTCGTAGCGCCCGGCCGCCAGCGCAAACAGGTAGGTTGGCTTGGGGTGGGGATCGTGCCACTGCACGAAGTGGCGGCCGTTCGGCAGTTCGCCGTGCGCCGTGAGGTTGCCGTTGCTGAGCAACGTCGGGCAGCTCTCGCGATCGGCCTCGATGCGCACCGTGTAGCGCGTCATCACATCGGGCCGGTCGAACGCGTACGTGATCGTGCGGAAGCCCTCGGCTTCGCACTGCGTGCAGTAGCGCCCGCCCGACATGTAGAGGCCTTCGAGCGCGGTGTTGTCAGCGGGGTTCAGCTCGGTGGTGACCTCGAGCATGCCCTCGGCGGGTGGCCGGTGCACGGCGATGGCGCTACTTTCGAGCGAGTACGCGGTGGGCGGCAGCTCCTTGCCGTCGAGTGCGATGTGCACGAGCTTCAGCCGTTCCCCGTCGAGGCGCAGCGGCGCGGGTTGTGAGCCCCTACGGCGAAACCGTGTGCGAGCGACGACGCGCGTGCGGTGCGCATGCAGGTCGAATGCGAGCTCGAGGCCGAGCACCTCGTAGTCGGGCGGGCGGTAGTCGGCGAGGCGCACGGTGGCGGTCGGGGCGTCGTTCATGTGCGTCGGCTAGATCGGCTTGCGTTGTTGTGTCATCTCGCCATCGGGTCCAGCAACCATGCGCACGAGGTGGCCGCCGCGGCACAGACCCGACCGCTTCAACAGCGGGTGCAGCACCGCCAGCAGCTTGTCGACGTCGGGCCCGCAGAAGAACAACACACACTCGCCGCCGCCGAACTCGTCGCCGTCGTACTCGCCGACGCCGGCTTCGAGCACGGCGGCCTCGAGCTGGTCCGCGAAGGCCTCGAGGTCCATGCGTTCCTGCGCGCTGCCCATGAGGCGGTTGCTGAGCCGGAGTACGACGAGCAGGTCCTGTTCGGCATTGGCTTCGTCAGTGGATTCGTCGTCGATGTCGTCGCCGGGTTCCATGCGGATGAGGGTACGCGCAGGCCCGCATTTGAGCACGGGAATCGTCGGCGCCAGACGACCACTGCGGCAGCGCCTCGAACTTCGCCGCCGAGGTCGGGCTTCGCCTGCAGCTCGCCAAGTTCTTGCTCGCCGTCGGCGTCATGAACCGGCAGACGGCGGTTGGCGACTAGGATGCGGACTTCAGTCCGAATGCGATGCTGCGCGCGACGGACTTCACGTTCCGCGGCGTGTTCGTCGACCTCGGCGTTCGTTGGTAGGGAGGCGAAGAGAGCGGTGACGGAGGCGGTATTGGTGCGGGTCCCGTTCGAGGTTGTCGAACCGGTGCTCCGCCGATGGCACGGACGATTCGGTCGATCGCCTCAGCCAAGCAACCCGCCGAGACCGCTAGCCAACCGCCCCCCACCCGCTATGCTGCGGGGTTCGTCGCTTGGCCACCAACTCCAAGAAGCCCGCTCCCGGGCGCCCCTCGCCGGCTGCAAACGGCGCCCGCACCACGGCATACGTGGTGGTCAAGGGTGCGCGTGAACACAACCTGAAGGGGGTCGACCTCACCTTCCCGCGCGACTCTCTCACGACCTTCACGGGCGTCTCAGGATCGGGAAAATCGAGCCTCGCCTACCACACGATCTACCAGGAAGGCCAGCGCCGATTCCTCGAGAGCCTGAGCTCATACGCGCGCCAGTTCCTCGGCCGCATGGAGAAGCCGAAGGTCGACCTGGTCGAGGGCCTGTCGCCGACCGTGTCGATCGACCAGAAGTCCACGAGCCACTCGGCGCGCTCGACGGTCGGCACCCTGACCGAGGTAATGGACTTCCTGCGCCTGCTCTGGTCGCGGCTGGGCGATCCGAGTTGCCCCGAGTGCGGTGCCGCGATCGAGGCCTGGTCGCCCGACCGCGTCACCGATGCGATCTTGGCCGAGCACAAGGGCGAGCCGGCGATGGTGCTCGCCCCGGTCGTGCGCGAGCGAAAGGGTGAGTACCGCAAGGAGCTCGCCGAGTGGGCGCAGAAGGGTTTCGTGCGCGCCCGCATCGACGGCGAGGTGCGGCGCCTCGACGAACCGATCGCTCTCGAACGCTACGTCTACCACACGATCGAACTGGTCGTCGATCGCCTGACGATCGAACCCGAAACGCGCTCGCGCTTGGCCGAAGCCGTCGAGCAAGCCGTGCAGCTCGGCTCGGGCCTGTGTGCACTGAGCCACGGCAGCGATGGCTACCGACTGTTCTCGACCCAACGTGCCTGTCCCAACGGCCACGGTGCGCTGCCCGAACTCGAACCGCGCCTGTTCTCGTTCAACAGCCCGCTCGGTGCCTGCTCGCACTGCGACGGCATCGGCGAGACGTTCGGCTTCGATCCCGAGCTGCTCGTCAAAGACCGCAACAAGTCGCTGCGCGAAGGGGCGCTGCACGCGTTCACCGACGAAGGCAAGCTCGTCTACGGCAAGCTGACGCTCGAGCACCTCGCCGAAGTCGGCCGCGCGTTCGGTTTCGATCTCGACACGCCGTGGCAGAAGCTGTCGGCGAAGGCCAAGAAGGTCGTGCTGCACGGTTCGGGCGCGCAGAAGTTCGAGTTCCGGTGGAAGCGCCAGAGTGCGATGTTCACCACGACGGGCAGCGACCGCATCGCCTTCCCGGGCATTCTTGGCCACATCGAGAACGTCTACCGCCCGTCGCGCGCGCGCCACCTCGACCGCTTTCGCGCGTCGGTGCCCTGCGAAGCATGCGGCGGCGCGCGTCTGTCGGCCGCGGCGCGCGCGGTGTTGTTCCAAGGCCAGTCGCTGCCCGAGGTGCTTCGCTTGCCCGTCGACGCAGCACTCGCGTGGGTGCGCAAGATCGAGCTGACGGGCAACGCCGCGCAGATCGGCCGCGACATCCTGCTGGAGATCGAACGGCGCTTGCTGTTCCTCGCGGATGTCGGCCTCGGGTATCTCACGCTCGAGCGCCGCGCGCCGACGCTGTCGGGCGGCGAATCGCAGCGCATCCGCCTGGCGGCGCAAGTGGGGGCCGGCCTGCGCGGCATCCTCTACGTGCTCGACGAGCCGAGCATCGGCCTGCACGCGCGCGACCAAGAACGGCTGTTGCTCACGCTCGAAGCGCTGCGGGACCGCGGCAACACCGTCTGCGTCGTCGAGCACGACGAAGTGACGATGCAGCGCAGCGACTTCCTCGTCGACGTCGGGCCCGGTGCGGGTGTGCACGGCGGCGAGATCGTCGTCGCGGGCACGCCCGACGAAGTGCGCGCGACCAAACATTCGCTGACGGGGCGCTACCTGCGCGGCGAACTGTCGGTGCCGATGCCGGCACAGCGTCGTTCGCAGGACAGCGGCTCGCTGCGCATCTGGCAGGCCCGGCACCACAACCTGCAGGGCATCGACGTCGAGATCCCACTCGGGCGCCTCGTCGCCGTCACTGGCGTCTCCGGTTCGGGCAAGTCGACGCTCGTGCACCACGTGCTGGTGCCGGCTCTGCGGCGCGAACTGACGAAGGGCGAAGCCGGGGCATCGTTTTGCGAACGCATCGAAGGCATCGAGTTGCTCGACAAGGTCGTCGAGATCGACCAGGCGCCGATCGGCCGCACGCCGCGCAGCAACCCGGCGACCTACACCGACATCTGGACCTACGTGCGAGATCTCTTCGCACTGCTGCCCGAGTCGCGACTGCGCCAATACGAGAAGGGCCGCTTCTCGTTCAACGTCGCCGGCGGCCGCTGCGAAGCGTGCCTGGGTGCCGGCGTCACGACGCTCGAGATGAACTTCCTGGCGCCCGTCGAAGTCGTCTGCGAGGAATGCGGCGGTGCGCGCTTCCACGCCGAGACGCTGGCGATCCGCTGGCAGGGCAAGAGTGTGCACGACGTGCTCGAGATGACGATCGACGAGGCGGCGGCGTTTTTCGCCGACCTGCCGAAGATCGCGCGCGGGCTCGTGGCGATGCAGGACGTTGGCCTCGGCTACCTGAAGCTGGGCCAACCGTCGACGACGCTGTCGGGCGGCGAAGCGCAGCGCGTGAAGCTGGCGACCGAACTGCAGCGGCCGGCCACGGGCAAGACGTTCTACGTGCTCGACGAACCGACCACGGGGCTGCACTTCCACGACGTCACCAAGCTCATGGAATCGCTGCAGCGGCTCGTCGACGCCGGCAACACGGTGCTCGTGATCGAACACAACCTCGACGTCGTGCGCGCCGCCGATTGGCTCGTCGATCTGGGACCCGA
>JBDSBS010000203.1:0-2750 GCA_039921435.1 Planctomycetota bacterium
CGAGCGGCAACATCGAGTTCATCCAGCTCAACCCGACCGACCCGTGGACCGAGGTCGACGGCGAGCGGGCCAGCGTCAAGAGCAAGCACTTCGCGTTCACCGATCCGAAGGTCCGGGAGGCCATGGCAGTGCTCTGCGACAGGAAGAGCATGGAGGATTTCATCTACGGTCGCACCGGCACGGCCACCGGCAACTTCGTCAACAACCCGGCGCGGTTCCGCTCGCCGAACACCAAGTGGGAGTTTAACGTCGACAAGGCCAATCAGATCCTCGACGCCGCCGGCTGGAAGAAGGGTGCCGACGGCGTCCGCGAGAAGGGCGGCAAGAAGATGAAGTTCGTCTACCAGACATCGATCAACGGTCCGCGTCAGAAGGAACAGGCGATCGTCAAGCAGGCCTGCCAGAAGGCCGGCATCGAGCTCGAACTGAAGTCGGTGACTGCGTCGGTGTTCTTCTCGTCGGACGTCGCCAATCCCGACACATACGGCAAGTTCTGGTCCGACATGCAGATGTACACGACCACCATGACGCAGCCCGACGCGGAGCGCTTCATGGACCAGTACCGGTCCGAGGAAGTCTCGCAGAAGGCGAACAAATGGCAGGGTCGCAACATCTGTCGATGGGTCAACGCGGAGTACGACAAGCTCTTCGCGGCGGGGTCCGCGGAGCTTGATCCGGTCAAGCGCGCCGCCATCTACATCCGCATGAACGACCTGGTCGTGAACGACCACGTCATCGTTCCGCTGATCAGCAGATCGCGGGTCAGCGGCGCCAGCGTCAAGCTGGTGACCGCCTTGTCCGGTTGGGACCTCGACTTCTCGGGGCTGCACAACTGGTACCGCGAGACCAGCGCCGGCTGATGGCCGTGCGACTGCTCACGTAGGCATCGCAGACCCTGGGTCGCCCGTGGGGCACTACCTCCTGCGGCGGCTGGCGATCGCGCTGCCGAGCCTGCTCGGCATCAGCGTGGTTCTGTTCACCGTGCTCGCGTTGGCGCCCGGCGATCCGTTCGCCGAGATGGCGCTCAACCCGAACATCCCGGCCGAGGTGCAGCAGACCCTGCGCCTCAAGTTCGGCCTCGACGACCCGATCTGGCAACGCTACTTCCGCTGGCTGTTCGCGATGTTCAAGGGCGACTGGGGCTTCTCCTTCATCAGCCGGGTCGACGTCGACACCCTCATCTGGCAGCGCGTGCCGGTGACGCTGGCGGTGATCGGCGCCTCGCAGATCGTGGCGCTGCTGATCGCCCTGCCGGTCGGTATCTACTCGGCGGCGCGCCCCTACTCGTGGTTCGACCGCATCGCCAGCACGCTCGCCTTCGTCGGCTTCTCACTGCCGACGTTCTTCACCGGCCTGTTGCTGATCCTGCTCTTCTCGATCAAGCTCGACTGGCTGCCCTTCGTCTTTCGCGCCGACATCAGCGCCACCGGCTGGCAATGGTGGTGGGAGAACATCAAGCAGGCGATCATGCCGGTGCTGGTGCTGGGCCTGTTCCAGGGCGCCAGCTGGACGCGCTACGTGCGCTCGGCGATGCTCGACGTGATCCGCCTCGATTACGTGACGACAGCGCGCAGCAAGGGCCTGGCCGAGCGGACGGTGATCATGAAGCACGTCGTTCGCAACGCGCTGATCCCGGTGGTGACGCTGGTGGCGCTGACCATGCCGCAGGTCTTCGGCGGCGCCATCGTCACCGAGCAGATCTTCCGCGTGCCGGGCATCGGCTCGCTGCTCATCGACGCCATCCTGCGCAACGACACGCCGGTGGTCATGGCGGTGACCTTCGTCTTCTCGTGTCTGGTCATCCTCTTCAACCTGATCGCTGATCTCCTCTATGGCTGGCTCGACCCCCGCATCAGCTACCGTTAACCCGGGCCCGAGCGCCGTCACGTCCGCGCGGATGCGCAACGTCTCGCCATGGGCCGAGGCGTGGCGGCGCTTCCTGCGCCATCGGCTGGCCGTCGCCGGGCTGGTCGTGCTCGTCGTCATGGTGCTGATGGTGAGCTTCGGGCCGCTCGTGTGGAAGCTGTCGATCAACGACATCGACTTCACCTCGCGGCTGAAGACGCCTACCCTTTCACATCCCCTCGGAACCGACGACCTCGGCCAGGACATCTTCGCGCGCGTGCTCTACGGCGGTCGCATCTCGCTGGCGGTGGGGCTGGCGGCCATGGTGATGGCGGTGGTCGTCGGCGTCGTCATCGGCGCTGTCGCCGGCATCTCGCGCGGCAGCATCGATACCGCATTGATGTGGCTCACCGACCTGTTCCTGTCGTTGCCGCAACTGCCGTTGCTGCTGATCCTGATCTACCTGTTTCGCGACGCCCTGAAGACCGCCTTCGGGCCGGAGGTGGGCGTCTTCATCCTGATCGTTCTGGTGATCGGCGGCTTTAGATGGATGCCGGTGGCGCGGCTGGTGCGCGCGCAGTTCTTCTCGCTGCGGGAGAAGGAGTTCGTCGAGGCGGCACGTGCCCTCGGCGCCTCGGTGCCGCGCCAGGTGGCACGCCACATCCTGCCGAATTCGCTCGGGCCGGTGATCGTTGCCGGCACCATCGACGTCGCCGCCGCCATCATCGCCGAGTCGACGCTGTCGTTCCTCGGACTGGGCTTCCCGCCCGACATCCCCACCTGGGGCCGCATCCTCTTCGACAGCAAGGAATACCTGGACATCGCGCCGCACTGGGCGCTCTTTCCGGGCACCGCGATCTTTCTCGCTGTCCTGTGCATCAACTTCGTCGGCGACGGACTGCGCG
>JBDSBS010000204.1:0-4336 GCA_039921435.1 Planctomycetota bacterium
ACTCGGTCGACACCTGCTGCTGGCCAGCACGGCGCAACACTTCGCGACCCGTGGCGTGCACGGGCAGCACGCCGAAGCGCTGGCTCAGCACCGCGAACGCGTGGCCCAGCAGCGCGTGGATCGCCGCGGCGAAGTCGCCGCCGTTGGCGAGCTGCGCATGGTCGGGCAGCGGCGGCTCGGGCCGAAGCGACTCGGGCACCGTCCCCGCGCGTGGCACCATTCGCTTCTCAGGCGCCTCGCTCTTGCTCCGCAACGCGCGCACGATGACGACCACGAGCACCACGACTGCAAGCACAAGGGCGAACCACAACACGAACTGCGCGACGCCCACCGCAATGCCCATCCCGCCCATGCTCAGACCGGGACCGGCCGACGCGCCGCCGCGCTGCCGCGGCCCGTTGCCGCTGGGTCGATGCGACTCGGGCAGCGACGCGCCACCCGGGGATTCCGCCCCGCCGGGCAACGACGTCTGGCAGTCGGAATCGGCCAGGGCGCGCTCAGCGCGCTCCCGCGCGGGCGCCGAAGGGCCGCCTTCGACGGAGGGCACCTGGCCGGGCAGCATCACCGCCAAAAGTAGCGCCATCAGGATCCCCGGGGTCCCGACCAACCGAAGTCTCACGAAGTGCGCCAAAGTTGCTGGCTGATAAGGCAGTTGGTTGTCGGCGAGCCCATCCGTTCGGGCACGCTATCGGTGCGCTGGCGGGTTGCAACCTCCTCCGAGCATCTATCCGCATCCGCCGAAGGCCGCGACCGAACTGACTCCGACCTGACCAAGCCAACGTGGAACTGCAGAAACGCGAAGGCCGCCGTGGCTGGTGCCGCGCCTCCCATGCGAACATGGTCACCGGGCCATTCTGGCTCGACGAGAACCAATGCGGCTTCCGACAGAACGTCCATCGAGGAACGCCAGCGGCAGAATCCCGGTTGCACGCCGCGTCCAAGCCCGCGGCGATTTGGCCATGGCCGCTTGTTGTTCAGGGCCCCTCGCACTCGAAAGCCCTTGCGCGGCACGAGGGACATTCGGTGCCCAATGAATGAGTCGCTCGACTTGCTCGAGTTCCTCGATCAGCTCGATGCGGACCGAGGGGCGCAGATCGTGTTCCCGCTGAGCCACTACTTGGAGCGGTTCCCGAGCATCGAATGTGCAGTAGCGCGCGAATACCTGCAGGCCATGTCGCCTGCGGATCCTGCCAGCGCTGTCGATCCGGTGGCGGCAGCGGCGGATCCAGCGGCGCGCGTCGGACCGTTTCGGCTGCTCCGTGAACTCGGCCGCGGCGGCCAGGGCACGGTCCACTTGGCGGAAGACACCCGAGTCGGGCGGCTGGTGGCACTCAAGGTGCTCACTGCGCGAGCCCGCGTCATCGACACCGCCGCGCGCATCCGCTTCCGACGGGAAGCGGCGTCCATTGCGCGACTCGAGCACCGCTTCCTGTGCAGCATCTTTGAAGCCGACCTCGAGGGCGAGGTCCCCTATATCGCAATGCGCTATGTCGCCGGCGAGACACTGCGAGATCAATTGCAGCGCAAGCGGGAGGCGGCGGGGATCGACGTGTCTCGAGGCCAGCGCAACACGACCGCCTTGATGCTGCCGCAGCGCCACGATCTGCCAGGCATCCTGTTGCTGATCGAACATGCAGCGCGCGCATTGCATGCGGCGCACGAAGCAGGCGTCGTGCACCGCGATATCAAGCCCGCAAACATCCAGATCGACTCCGAGGGCCGCCCGGTGATCCTCGATTTCGGCCTCGCTCGCTTCGACGAAGCGCACCAGGGGGACCAGATCACGCTGACCGCCCCAGGGCAGGTGTTTGGCACGCCGGCCTACATGTCCCCAGAGCAGTTCGTCGGCGACCACCGCGTCGTCGATCACCGGAGCGACATCTACTCGCTCGGTGTGACACTCTACGAGTGCCTGACGCTCGCGCTGCCGTTCGCCGGCGACGCAATCACCTCGCGCGACCCTTCGCTGCGACCAGCCATCAGGAATCCGCAGTTGCATAACGCTGCGGTCCACGACGAACTACGTGTCGTCGTCGAGACTGCGACCGCGACGGAGCCGCGCTTGCGCTACCAAACGGCGCTGGCACTCGCCGAGGACCTGCGTCGCATCCGCGAGTTCGAACCGATCGTCGCGCGCCCGGCAGGTCGCTGGCTGCGCGTCCGCCGATGGACGCGTCGCAACCGGCGACTCGTCGCACTGGCGGCGACGATTGCGGTGCTGATCACTATCGGACTCGCGGGCTGGATCAGTGCGATCCTCGAGAGAGCCTTTGCCGACGCCCAAAAGCTGGCGAAGGCCCAGCACGACCTGGACGCGAAGTTCGCGAGCTCCTTGGCGCAGCGAGACCCACCTCTGGCACTGCTCAAGGCCAGGGAAGCGGCGAAGACCGGCATCGATCACGAAGTGAACAGTGCGCTGATGACGGCGCTGGAGCGCTACCGGCGGTTGTGGACATCCGATGGCCCCGTGCATCGCCGGATGTATGAGGAGCCGTTCTTCGCTCAGGGCGGAGAGCACATCGGCACAGTGGACCACGGCGCAGTCGTCATCAAAGACGTTCGCAGCGGAGCCATCTTGCATGCGTGCGCCAACCCTACCAGTCCGTCATCGATCTCGGCCAACCCAAGCGGCGATGAGTTCTTCGCCACATGGCAGGACGGCACCGTGCAGCGCTGGGACCCGCAACAGGGCTTCCGCCAATTCTCGTGTGAGGCTCCGAGCGCAGCCGGCAAGCAGATGCTGTCGGTGACCCACGTTCCAAACTCGGCCCTGCTGCTGATCACACGGCAGCACGACGCAATTCTGTGGGATCGCAATGCAGCGAAGCAGCTCTTCCACGTCCAACACCCGATTGCCGAGAAGGAACACCTCTCGGTCACGTTCTGCCCGGACGGCAGCATGTTCGCGACGTTTCCAGGCCGTCCACACGATCGATCGGGTGAGCTGCCGACCCACGGAACGGTCAAGATCTGGCGCACCTCTACCGGCGCATGTGAGCGCGAGCTTGCGGACCGCGGAGCACGCGTCGCTTGGGTCGAGTTTTCCCGCGACAACCGCACGCTCGCCGTGCTCTACCACGACGGCGAGATCGCCCTCCACGACTTCAATCGCCACGTACAGTCCGGCAGATGCGCCTACGCCGGGGAACCGAGCATGGCCCGCTTCCATCCCGACGGTGAGCACGTCGTCGTGGCGTTTCGCGCCGCAGACCCCGGGCCGCAGCAGCTCGATTTGATGCAGTGGCCCATCCGACTACTCACACTCGACGGCATCGAGCACGCGAAACTCGAGGCTCACCAGTATCGCGGTGCGACGGCCCTCGCGTTCAGCCCGCATGGCGAACAGCTCGCAACGGTCGGCGACGACAACAATGTGTCGCTGCGCTCCGCGGCCTTGCCGATGCCCGAACAACCGAGGGACACGTTTGGCCGGCTGTGGACCAATCCAAATCGTGTCCAATGGTCAGGCGACGGCAGGATCCTCGTCACCTGTGACGTCGATGGAGTTGCCGACGCCTGGTCCGCCGAGCAGCCGAGCGTCAGGATCCTGCACCATACGAGGTCAGTGACGACTGTCGGCTTCGCGCCCGACGCCACGCAGGTCGTGACCGGCTGTGAGGATGGCAGCCTGCGAATCTGGAATCGCGCCAGTGGCGACCTCGATCGCGAGCTGACCACGGGGACCGGGCGCGCGCGTTCGCTCGCGTTCACTGCCGACGGCACCAGCATGGTGGCATGCTGCCTCGAAGCTTGCATCCGGATCTGCACCTGGAGCACCAAGCAGGTCAAGACGGTGCAGTTCCCAGCAATCGTCACGTGCGTGGCACTGCACTCGGACAGCCAGAGCGGTGCCGTTGGCTGCGAAGACGGCCAGGTGTTCGCGGTCGACCTTGCGAGTGGGCTGTCCCGCACGATCGGCCGCCATGACGGCCCCGTCGAGTGCGCCGCGTTCGCCATCGACGGCACTTCGTTGGTGACAGGCGGCGCCGATCGCACTGCACGGCGATGGACTCTGCGCGACGATGCGCGCGAACGCCTCATGAGCAAGTGCACGCCGTTTGCCCCATCGGACCTGTATGTGTGCAAGCGAGTCCTGAGTGTCCGACCGACTCCGGACGGCAAGTCCTGGTTGCTCACCACGGACCATCCGCGGCTCTACCTCTGGGATGCTATTGCAGATTCCGCCCAGCAGCTGCTCGGTGCAGCCCGCATGGCGCTACACCCAAGTGGGCATCAAGCGGCCGTTGAGTGGTCGGGCAGTATCCGCCTTGTCCAGTTGGCGAACCTGAAGTCCAAACCGTGGTCGCCCGAACTATGGGACGTGGGCTCGATCTCG
>JBDSBS010000205.1:0-2639 GCA_039921435.1 Planctomycetota bacterium
GCGGAGCGTGAGCTCGCCGTGGTCGAAGTCGATGTCGCCAACGTCGAGCGCGAGGGCGCTGCCGATTCGGATGCCTGTGCCCAACAGAAGCTCGACGAGCATGCAGTCTCGATCAGCTTCGGCTCCGGTCGCCGCGTGGAGCACTGAGAGCAGGCGCCGTTGTTCGTCTTCGTGCAACGCCCTCGGCGGCGGCGGTGCGCACCGAGCCCGTCGCAGCAGGCGCGCCGCGTTGGTCGAAGTCAGTCCCGACTCGTGTGCCCACCGTAGGAAGCACCGCAGGCTCGTGCGCTGCGCGTTCGCGCTCGTCGCCTTCTTTGGTCCACCTCTCGCGCTCAGCCTGGCTGCATCGCCGCTGAAGAACTCGGCCACGACGGTGGGCGTGATGTTGGCGAGGTCGGCGGGACGGCCGTGCGTGGTAAGCCAGCCGATCAGCGCGACAACGTGGCGCTGGTATTGGTTGCGGGTGTGCTCGCTTCGCCCGTCGGCGCGAAGCTGAACTTGGAATTGCCCGAGGGCGTCTTGGAGTTGCATGCTGCTGCACACTGAGCCACAGCCTGCCCGAGCAGCTCAAGGCGCATTCCCTGCCGGCCGCCCTCGTGCATGAACCGCTCCACGTGCAGGTCAGATGCGAAAGGAAATGCGACCAGTGGCGCTCAGGACGAACGGTGAAACGCCTGCAGGATGCCGACGGGCTCGGCTGGATCGCCATGGGCGAGCCCAGCGGCCACGGCTTCGGCGTGGTTGAGCAGGACTCGCCGCTCCGCGTCTGCCATGGGAAGCGTGGCCATTGCGCGCCAGATCAGCGATGCGTGCACGGGGTCGTACGCGGGAGTCCGCTCCTCAAGCCGTGCGATGCGGTTCCGCAGGTTCATCTCGCGCTCCGCACGAGGGCCTGCACCTGCGCGATAGCGGCGTCGTGCTGGTCGGCCTTGGCATTCGCGGCCGCGTCGAACGCCGCCATCAGCTCGCTCACGTCCTCGCCCCTGGCGTGCCGCACCAACGCGCACAGCTCAGCATCGGCCAACACCGCGTCGCGAAGCAGTTCGTCCCTCGGTAAGTCGCCGTTCACCTGGAAGATCTCGATGGCCTGTTGGGCCTCGTCGAACCACCGATCGTCGTCTTGGTTGATGCGTTCGCGCAGTTCGGCGTAGCGAGCGAACAGCCGCTCCGCCTGCTCTTCGTACGGTGCCATCACGAACACGTGGGGGAAGCCGACCAGGTGCAGGGCGGCGCTGCCGTAGTCCGGCACCTGAATGCCGCGTTCCGCCAGGAACGGCTTCGTGACGTCGGCTCCCATGTCGACGAATTCTTCGAGGAGATCCCGTGCCAGAGATCGTAACGGCTCGGGCGCCCACACAGCTTCGTCGAGTAGCAGGTCCAGCACCTCGTCCTTCGGCCGCTCTGGAGCATGCAGGTAAGAGACAACGAGCCCGGGAATGTCCGAGTAGCACAAGGGTTGTTCGCGCGGATCGCGGCCGTTCTTCACGCATCGCACGACCTCCGCGGACACACGCTGTTCCTTGGGCATCTGGCCAGCTTCGCGGAAGTTGGTGTAGGCCTGGACGAGGACATCCTTGCGGATCGGCAGCCTGGCGACGGCATGCTCTACCTTGCGCAGACGTTGTGTGTTGCGGGCCGCCATCAGAACCGCCGCCCGTGATGCCCGCCGTTCTTGTCGACGACGCTGGCGGTCTTCTCCAGTTCAGTGAGCCGCTGTTCGAGATCGTTGACCTCGATGGCCTTCAGGCGCGTCTGCACCAGGTCGTGCATGACCTTCGCCGCGTTCAGGTCGATGGCGCCCTCGGACACGGCTTCGACGAGTCGATCGATCGCGGTCGCGCAGCTCGCGGCGGTTCGCAGGCTGGGCAGCGAGAGTCCGATGGGGTCACCCTGGATGGATGCCTCGGGTGGGCGCCCGAGTGTTCGCTCCGCGACGAATCGCATCGCGGTGAGGTTGCCTTCGAGGGCCATCCGCAGCGCCTTGCGGATCATCGCCGTCATGTGCTCGGGCGTGACCGCGTCCTGGGCGGCACGTTGCAGCTCGTAGCCGCGCCCCTTGGACCGACCGGGTCCACCGGGGTTGCCCTGGGCGAACCGACCGTTGTCGTCGCGGGGCGATTCGGGTTTGTCCATGCGAACACCTCATGCGGAACAGAGCCGGCTTGGAGGTGTTCGTGGACGGTTGGCTCGACGAGTGGGAGGGTAGCACCGCCACCGGCGCCTGTCGACCCGGTTTGGGGTGCAAGCTACGGGTTCGTCGGCTCTTGCGCCGGTTTTGCCGTCACCGTTTCCACCGTCACAAACGGTGGCTCGCCGAAGCCGGGGGAGTGCGCATTCCCTCCAGCATCGGACGACAATTCGCTGCGTGGTCCCTCTGTGCGGTCGCTCATCGGTAGCCTGCGTCTTCGGAACGGTCGACTTGGGCCCGAATTGGCGCGGCCGAGTTTTCGGATAGTACGCATCCGCCAGGTAGTCGATCGGGTCCACGCCAGCCAGGCGGCACGACTCGACGAGCGAGAAGACGGTGGCTGCGGCGCGCCCGCCGCGCATGCTGCCCGCGAACAGCCAGTTCCTGCGGCCGATCGCGATCGGCCGGATGGCGCGCTCACAGGCGCTCAAGGCGAATCCAAAGCAGCAGC
>JBDSBS010000206.1:0-8711 GCA_039921435.1 Planctomycetota bacterium
AACGCCGGCTTCCGTTTCTCGCCAGCCGGCGAACTGATCGACGAAGCGACGTGGACGCACAACCACACCGAGTGGCTGCCGACCCAGACTGACCGCGACTACGTGCAGTCGTGCATGGTCAAGGTCACTGAGCCCAACAAGTTCGCCAACTACATCGCGCCGCCGCAGAATGGCGTCAACGACAAGCCGATCGACTTCCAGTACGTGCAGTTCCACTGACACGGCGCGAGCCGGAGGCTCGCGACTTGCCAGTCTTGCCCTTTGCGGCCGGCGAAGAACAACAACGCGGTGAGACAACCACCCGACGCCAGCCGCGAGTGGGCACTCGTCGCAACCGACACAACCGGCGAAACCACCGTGGGTCTCTCCGATCCACGCCAACACTTCCCCGTCGCTCATGACCAATCGACTCTGTTACGTCTGTGAAGGCGGCGACTGCACCGAGAAGGGCAGCGGCGATGTCTTCGACAAGTTGCGCGATCTCGTGCGCGAGTTCGACCCCAGCGAAGAGCGCATCAAGATCCGGCGCTATCCGTGCTTTGGCGCCTGCGAGCAGGGCATCAACGTGACGCTGTATCCCGACAGGATCTTCTACAGCACGGTGACCGAGGCCGAGCTGCCTGAGATCGCGGCCCACATCGCGGGCAAGGGAGAACCGGTCGAGCGCCTGACCGGGAAGTGCCAGCCCGACGTCGAGCAGATCATCTGGGACATGCTCGACAGTCCGTACTGACGCGGCCGACGAGACTCGATACAGTCGGAGCGACATGGACCGCGACACCCTGCTGCGAGAACTGGCAAGCTACTTTGCCAGCCACAGCGAAGTCGTCGCCGCCTACCTGTTCGGCAGCGTCGCTCGCGGCGATCACGGGACGGCGAGCGACGTCGACGTCGGCGTCGTGCTCGCGGCGGGTGCACCTCGAGATCTCGCGGGCATCGAGGCAATCGGCGACCTGCATGCGGACCTCGAGGACCTGCTGCGCCGCGAAGTCGATTGCGTCGTGTTGAACGATGCTTCGCCCGACTTGCTGCATCGCGTCTTGCGCGACGGTCTCCTGGTGCACGAGAGCGACCACCGACGACGCATCCTCTTCGAGGTCAAGGCGCGCAACGACTACTTCGACATGCAGCCCGCCGTGAGCCTCTACCGGCGCACGGTGCTCGGGAGCCTGTGATGGACCTGGCGCTGGTCGAGAAGCACCTCGTCCACATCGTCGAAAGCGTCGATCTGCTCCAACGACTCGGCGAGCCCGAGCAGCTCGAGAAAGACCCGGTGCAGTTCGGCTTCGTGGTGCACACGCTGCAGACCGCGGTCCAGGCGGCGATCGACACCGCTGCGATCATCGTCTCGGAACGCCGACTGGGTGAGCCGGCGACGAATCGGGAGATGTTCGCGAAGCTGGCACAGGACGGCTGGCTCGGCTCACCTGAGGCGGATACCTGGCGGCGCATCGTCGCGTTCCGCAACATCGTCGTGCATCGTTATCTGCAGGTGGACCCGCGCATCGTTCGCGCCGTTGTCGAGACCCACCTCGAGGATCTGCTCGCGTTCGCGCGATGTGTGCGCGATCGACTGGCGAAGCTCGGGAAATGATCCACCGCTCCCCGGCGCGGCGGCGGCCGCAACCAAAGGTTGAGTAGGCGCAACGCCGACCGGAAAGGGCCGCCGGCGCCTGAAGTAGTAGAGAAATAGAAGACCAGCGCACATCACCCCGGCGTCCAGATCCGCGCGATCGGCACCGCGAAGACATGTGCGTCGATGCGCCAACCGTGGCGCCCCGTGTGCAACACGATCCCGGTGACCTGGTCGCGCCCGAGCCGGCGGGCCAGCGCCCGGATGCCGCGCAAGTCCTCGGCGCGCACGTCCGGAGCCGCCTTGACTTCGAACGCGAGCACCGATCCATCGCTTCGCTCCAGGACGAGGTCAACCTCGGCACCGTCGTGGGTGCGCCAATGGCCGATGTCGACCGGTTCGTCCAGCCAGTGCGCTTGCTTGTGGATCTCGTTGACCGTGAACGTCTCGAGCAGATGCCCATACTGCTGCAGCGCACTCGGTCTCGCCGCCAACAGCTTCTCGGCGGTGACTCGCAACAGGCGCGACGCCAGACCGGTGTCCACCAGGTGCAGCTTGGGCGTTGCGGCGGAACGCGCCAACAGCGTCGTGCCCCATGCCGGCAGGACGTGATGCAAGAACACTGCCTCGAGCAGCCGCAGGTAGTCCTCGGTGGTGCTGCGGTCGAGGTCGAGGTCTCGCGCGAGCTGGGCAGTGTTGACCAACTGGGCAGTGCGCGCCGCCACTGCGGCCGCAAGGCGCGGCAGCACTACGCGCCGCCGCACCTTCGCGATCTCCGCCACGTCCTTGTCGAGGGTCAGGTTGAGATACTGATCGAACCACCGGCTGCGCGCCGCGGCCGTCGGCAACCGCAGTGCGAGTGGCATGCCACCCGCAATCACGCGATCCGCATAGGAAGAACGGTTGACGTCGAGTTCGGCCAGGTCCGGTTCGTTCCCCGCCACGAGCTGTTCGACGAAGGTCTCGTGAACGGACGCGATCTCGCCTTGGCTCAGCGGCCAAAGCGGAACGATGTCGACTCGTCCGGTCAACGCTTGTGCGATGGCCGGCACAGTCCCGTAACGCGTCGAACCGGCCAGCACGAACTGTCCTGGTGCGCCATCGCGGTTGAGCAGATGCTTGATCACGTCCATCGCTTCGGGCACGCGGGCGTACTCGTCGAGCAGGACTGGCCGGCGGGCATCGAGGAAGCGCATGGGATCACTGCTCACGGCCCGCCGAGTGGCAGGATCGTCGAGGTCGATCACAGAACAGCCGAGCTGGGTCGCAACAGCGGCCAGCAGCGTCGACTTCCCAACGGACCGCGGGCCGCCGACCACCACTGCCTGAGCAGTTGTAAGCTTGGTAAGTACAGGGGTGAGGGAGCGGCGTCGAACTACCCTGCGCAGATGACTCGAGTCGGCCATGGCAGCGGCGTCAACCTAGCCTAAGTTCCCGATTCCGAGGGCTCTTTCTTCCCTAATCGGAGGGGCTTTGCAGCCCAAATCCGAGTCGCGTGTTCGGCGATCAGGTGGACAGCGCCTCGCTCGGCGCGGCCCACCCGCGGCGGTCAGGGGATGATCGTCACCCCGACCGCCTGGCTCCACGTCTTGATGCCCGTCTGGTAGAGCGGATCGAACGTGATGCCGTTCACGTACGTCGTGATACCGATGAGCCACGACATGTTCGGGATGATGAGCACGGCCTGCCCCTGATCCACGCCGTTCAACGTCACCCACGTCGGCGACAAGAACGGGTTGCCTGACAACGCATTCTGGAACAGGAAGTCGTTGTCGATCGAGATCACGCGCAGGTCGCCGAGCGGGATGCCGAACGAGGTGCCGAACGCCCAGCCGAACAGCGCCGTCTTGCCCATGTCGCCAGGGCTCGTGTAGGTGTAGGTCACCAGCGTGCCGATGCTGCCCGTGCCGACCTTGGTGATCGTCGGGGTCGGCCCCGCGGTCTCGAGCAATACGTCGAGTTGCACCGGTGCGTTGAGGCTCGTCACCGTGACCGGCACCGTGCGGCTCTGGTGGCCCGCGGCGGCGAACGTCACGTTCCACGAACCGATCGGCAGCCACAAGCCGTACCGCCCATCGCTGGCGCGGCTCATCGTCTTCTCGCCGTGGTTGAAGACGTTGGGCGCAAACGTGATCGTCGACGCGAGCGGCGCCGAGCCGAGCGCCGAACGCACGTGGCCGCGCACTGCCGGCCGCCACGTGGTCAGCACGCGCTGCACGCCGGGCCACACGGTCGCCTCTTCGGCCACGGTGGCGGTGAACGCGGGCTGAAACGCGGTGCCGACTTCGATCAGGTACGACAGCGTGCCACCCGACGCGAAGTGGTCCTCGGGCGCCTCGCCCGAAGCCGACGGGTCGCGCGTGCTGAAGCCCATCTGGTTGCGCAGGTCGTCGCAGTACAGCTGCTGGAACGTCTGCATGATCGGATTCACGGTCGCGCACGGCGCCCACATGCGCAGCACGTCCTGGCCGTAGCTGTGGAAGTCGAGGTAGACCTCGGGTCGCAGCCGCGCGATGAGGTTGCGCATGACCATCGTCTCGGGCTCGCTGCCCGCCGACGGGCCGCGGTAGGTGTCGTTGCTCGTCGTCGCCGACGAGCCGCAGATCGACCACAGGAACGGGTAGTTGCGGTTGTTGTCGACGCCGAAGACGCCGCCGCCGTTGTTGCGGCGATTCTTGCGCCACAGGTCGTTCGCCGTCCAGACGAAGTTGACGCCGTCGGGATTGACCATCGGCACGAAGTAGATCTCGTAGCCGTCGACGACCGCTTGCAGCGTCGGGTTGCTCGCGTAAGCGGCGAGCACACGCTGCATCGCACCGATCACCATGTGCGGCGCATTGAGTTCGCGCGCGTGGTGTTGGGCGGCCAACACGATCGCGGGCTCGTCCTCGTTGACGCCGACGTTGTCGCTGACCTTGAGAGCGAAGATCGAACGACCTTCGTGCGTCAAGACGCCGCCCGGCAATGCACTCAGATCGACCTTCTGCGCGAGGCCCGGGTACAGCGCCACCTGCGCGTCGATCGCTGCTTCGATCTCGGCGACCGTGTAGTAGCCCGGATCCGGCACGTCCTCGCCGTTGGCCACCGCGCGTTCGAGTTCGACGTCGTGGAACGGACGGCCGACGCGCTGCATCTCGGCGCTCGGCACGATGGAGAGGAACGCCGCGACCTCGCCTTGCTGCACGACCACTTCGACGGGGCCCGTCGCGTGAGCCGCCGTGCCGCAACAGTTGCCGAGCACATCGAAGTGTTGCTGCAGCAGCAGACGCTGGCCCAGCGTGGGGTTCTTGACGAGGTAGAGAAACGACGCAGAGCTGTCCTGCGCCGAAAGTGCCGTCTGCAAGAACAGACCGCACAGCGCGAGCGTTGGGAATCGCATGGGATTGAGAGAGTCCGGGGGCGGGGGAAGGCCGGGCAATTGTTGCGCAGGCGGAGGCAAGCTCCTAGCCCCTCGCAGTCTATCTCGCGCATCACATCGCTTGCGCCTGTCACGTCGGCGAGCCGCGGGTCGCCGACTGCTGTCTACGACGACCTGATCTTCGAACGACATGCAGCTTCGAACGAGGCGAACGCTCCACAGGTCGACGCAGCCGATTGATGCGACACGCATCAACCCTGCTCGCGTGCTCGTTCCGTCACCGAACTCATCGACGTGCTTTTGCATTGCGCGACTCAGGGTGCGTGCCGCGTTCGTCGCGTTGCCGCTGGAAAGCGCTCGCCTCGCGTGCGCCGCAGATAGCCATGGCACTGATACATGCGGAGCAACGCGTGCTCCATACGGCGTGGCGGATGCATCGCGCACTGCGACGATTGCGTTTCCGAGGGGGTCGACACATGGCTCCAATCGTGTATTCTTGTCCCTCCGGAGTTCGAGCATGGCGCTCGAATTCATTCATGTCTCGTAACCACAAGTGATCTGAACATGCGTTTCCTTTCTACCCTGCTCGCGACCGCCGTCTTGGCGACCGCACAGAGCCCACTCACCACGACGTTCGTCAACAACAACGGTGGAGCTGCTGGTGGCGGTGTCTACTTCAACCTGACGTCCACGAATGCCGCCGGCGTCACGATCTGTCAGATGGCAGTCAACCTGAACAGCGTTGCTGGCACGGCTGGTACGATCAACGTCTACCAAACCGCGGCAGGTGGCTCCTCCGTCCCGCACACCCAGGCTTGGGGCGCGCCCGTCTCCACGGCTTCCGTGGTCTCCGCAGGCCCCGGCCAACGCACCGTCGTCGCCCTCGCCACGCCGATCGCGCTCGCCGGTGGCGCCACGTATGGCATGGCGATTCAGGCCGTCGGTGTTGCCAATGCCTACACCAACGGCGTCAACGCCTATCCCGTACCTGGCAACATCTTCGCCAACGCCGATCTCTCCCTGAATGCAGGCCAGGCCTCGAACGTGTTCGCAGCCGGCGCAGCGTTCAGCCCGCGCATGGTCAACTGCGATATCAGCTACGCGGTCGGCACCGTCGCTTGCCCGCCCGCCGCAACGGTGGTCTCCCAAGGTCCAGGCTGCGGCCTCCCGCCGGCCTCGTTCTACGAGCAAATGACGCCCGCCGCCTTCGACCTTTCGGGCACGTGCATCACGATCACCAACACGGCCAGTGGCCGCATCGTCACCCAGGGCGGCACCTTGAACCCAGTCGGTTCGCTGGCCCCCGCCACGCCGCTCGCGCTGACCGATGACTCGCAAGTAGTCGCGGGCACGCTCGGCCTCTCGGTCGGCTCCAATTGCTGGGTTGCGCTCGGCACCGGCAACAGCAACGCCTTCGGCCCAACCACGGCCCTGCTGCTCAACAATCCAGCCACGGCCTTCTATTCCTGGCGCGACCTCAACCCCACCATCGTCGGCAGTGGCCAGGTCCAGTACGAAGAGCTCGGCACGCTGGCGCAGGTCACCTACGCCGGCGTCTGGGACTTCGCCGGCACCACGGTTGCCGATGCCAACACCATCCAGTTCCAGATCGACACCGCCACCGGCAACGTCGTCATTTGCTGGGGCACGATGTCGACCCTCAACGCCAGTGGAACCAGCACCATGGTCGGCTATTCTCCCGGCGGCCCGAGCAACAATCCGGGCCCGACCGACATCTCGGCGATCACCGCCTTGGTGCTCAACAATGTCGACGGCGTGCCACTCTCGCTCACGGGCGTGGGTCGCCCAGTGCAGGGTGCGGCTGCTGTGGCATACAACGTGACGACGGGCAACATCCCGGCCAGTGCCCTGCTGCACATCGGGATCCTTGGCCTCAACCGGCCGGGCTTCCCGTTGTTTGCAATCGGCGCTCCGCAGTGCTTCCTCAACGCCAGCGCCGATGTCCTGGTCGGCCCGGCAGTGATCGCGGGTGGTGGCCCGACCTTCGTCTGGACGGCCTTGAATCTGCCGGCGCTGCCGCCGAACTTCTTCGGCTTCCAGTTCAACGTGCAAGGCGCGATCTTCGGCACGCCCTTGAACAACGCGTTCGGTCTGGGCTTGCTCACGAGCAATGGCCTGAAGTGCACGGTCGGCGGAATCTGATCTGCTGACAGTGGGTCGTCCCTGCGGACGACCGCGCGCGGCCGCGGCAGCCCTCGGGCTGTCGCGGCCGTTTGCGTTTGTGGGAGCAACGGCGAGGGTGCGAGCAGACCGGCGCCCCCTGCCTATTCGAACAATCGCACGAGCCGTTGGTTGCGCCCGCGCAGCAGACGCGCGAACACATCGGCGCGCAGGTTGCCGTCGGGCCCGAACAAGACCTGGTCGCGACGGGACGCGTCCATTGCGGGCCGCCCCTTCTGCCAGATGTCGAGAGCCGCGGCTTTCGCCGCGCTGCGGGCCCCGGCCGCGCTGATCAAGTCGCAACGAAAGTCCGCGTATCCAGGCAGCGTGCGCAGCGAGCGTTCGGCGATGATGCGCACGACCTCGTAGGGATCGTCGAGCAGTTCGGCGAGGTAGGGCATCATCCACTCGCTGCCTGAGGCCTTCTGGGCCGGGCCCCAGCCGAGGCTCCACGCCATGAGCGCGCGCTGCGCCGCGTCGCCCTTCAGCATCCACGATACGCTCGCAGCGATCTCCGTGTCGTCAGCGACGAGTTGGGGCTTCTCGGTCCCATACCAATCGTGCAGGTGGCTCGCCGTCCACTCGAGCGTTTGGTCGAGATGGCACTGGTTGCACGCGTTGGGCCGACCCGTCGCCAGCGTCGACTGCACGCTCGGGCTGGCGATGCGGTGCGTGCGCACACCCTTCATGAGCCCGTAGGTCGTGTGCGGCATGTGGCAGTTCTGGCAGCGGCTGCCTTCGGAGTCCACTGCGTGGTGGCTGTGAGCCGCGATGTCCGCGCCGTACGACGCGTGGCACTGTAGGCAGCTCTGGTCGCCGGAGATGTCGCGCAGCTGGTCGTTCGCCCATTGCAAACGCGGCCGCGTGTCGTCGCTCGGTTGGTGCAGCACGTGGCACGACAGACACGTCATCGTGCCGCGGTCGTAGCAGCCCGAGCCGAGCACGGCGTTGTACTCGCGCCCTGCCACCCGGATGAGCCCGTCCGACCAGAACTGCTCGTCGCCTTCGAACTTGACCTTGCGGAACTTCTGCACGTCCTCGCCCGGCCGGTACCGGAAGCCGTCGCGAAACCACGTGTGCATGTGCCTCTCGTCGACGAAGTAGTCGAAGGACCCGTGGCACTGCCCGCAGACCTCCGTCGCTCGCTTGCCCTCGAGGCGGGCCGGATTGACGATCGTCGAGTCCGGCTCGCCCGACATGTGCAGCGCGTAGCGGCGCGCCGGGTTCTGGTTGCTGGCCACGTGGTCCTCGGCGGGCCCGTGGCACGCTTCGCAGGCGATGCCGAACTCGGCCACGTGCGTGTCGTTTCGTGACAGCGTGTTGCCCTCGAACTCGACGCGGGGCCGCGCGTGCGTCGCATGGCACTTCAAGCAGATGAACGACCAGGCGCCCGGCGTCGGATCGGCCGGATCCGTGGGCGGCATCACGAATGCCGATCGCCGCGAGATCCAGCGTTGCTCGCTGACCTGCCACGTGAACGGCAACAGCCCCGTCGTGCGCGTGAACCCCGTCTCGAACCAGTAGGCCTGCATGTTGTGCGAGCCGGTCGTCATGACGATGCGCTCGCGCACGCGCGCGGGGCTAGGCACCGCCGTTCTG